>CAZGBW010000122.1:0-5296 GCA_964523995.1 uncultured Victivallales bacterium
CATTCTAGTAGCCCTTGTTCCAATCCACGGCGATTTTCGAGGCGACGAACTCCGAAACGTAGGCATCGGACGGTTTCAACTGGATGATCGAGTCGGGAACCCGCGGCGTGACGGGTCCGAACAGGGCGAGCCGGGCGATCATCTTCTGCCAGGACGTGCTCGTGCCGTGGACGCCGATGGTGTAGAAGCCGATGCGGTGCTTGGCTTCGAGCACCTGGGCCGGGCCGATGGTGGCGGCCTTCGGGGGAACCGCGGCGATATCGCCGGCCGCGCCGAACGAGCCGTGCAGGGAATTCTGGGCCAGCGTGTACGGGCTGAGGGTCACGATACCCGGCCCCCAGGCCTTGAACGCCTCCAGGTCCTGGGGTACCTCGGGCGCGTCGGGCTCGACAAACGCCACATGGCCGGTCCAGCCGGGCCCCATGTAGCAGATATCGGCACCACCAAGATCGGTCAGGCGCTTGCCGTAGTCCGCGATATTGTCGTTGCTCAGCCCGATCATCTGGCCCTCCGGCGGGCGCAGCGCCGGATCGAGCTTGGAATAGAAGTATTTCTTAAGCGCGTGAGTGAATCCGTAAGGCCAGGTCTCCGGCGCGATGTTGCCGTCCTCGTCGGCATATTCATCCATGTTGAAGGTGTAGAGGTTCCGGCAGTTGACGCGGCAGCGGTTGATCATGAGGGCCACCTTCTCGTACAGGGGCCACGGCTGCGGCAGGATCATGACCAGGCGGCGGCCGGCTTCCGAGGCTTCCTTGATGCGGAAGAAGATGTCCAGGGCCATGTCGAAATCGGCACCCACATGAACCTTGAGGTTCGGGTTCGGGTGGTTCACGAACTCGTCGCGCCCGATCTCCCGCATACGCTCCAGGACCGCCTTGTCGCGGAACGGGACGTGCGGGGAGGGGTTGTAATGGAAATCACGGGTCTCGAATGTTCGCATGGGGAACTCCTGTTCTTGCGGGTTGATGACAACAGGAATCGGCTATAGAGAATCGGGGGGGGCTTGGCAATCTTAATCGTCCCCCTGCGGCGCGCCGCTGAATCCCTGCGCTTTGCGTTGACATGGGAGGGAATGCTGGGATAAAGTTCGACGCCAGTCACGGAAATCAACCGGTAACGGTCAGCGGGGGTTGCGCAATCTACTCTGCCGCGGGCGGTTATTCCTAAAATAATCGGAAAGGTGGCGCGGTGAGCACAATAGAACAGTTGCTTGAACTCCAGGAGCATGATCTGCGGATCCAGCGGATCGAGTCGGAGCTGAAGGATATCCCCGAGCGGAAGGCCCAGGAACTGGAACGGCTGAACAATCACACGGCGGCGTTGAAGGCGGCGGAGGATGCGCTCCAGGCACGCCAGGCGGAACTGAAGCAGCACGAGCTGGATGTTCAGGTCAAGAAGGACAAGATCAGCAAGCTGCGCGGCCAGCAGATGGAGCTGAAGACCAATAAGGAATTCAAGACGATGTCTTCCGAGATCGAGACGATCGAGAAGGCGATCCGCCGCGACGAGGACGGAGAGCTGGTCATCATGGAAGCCATCGAGACGGCCCGCGCTGACGTGGCCGAGCGACGCCGGGACCTGGAGGCCGAGAAGGCTGTGGTCATGGAGGACGTGGCGGTTCTGGATGAGCGGATCGCCGCACTCAATGCCGAAAGGAAGACAGAGCAGTCGGCCCGGAACGAGGCGCAGCACGGGCTGGACCCGGTATGGCGGCGACGTTACGAGGCCGTCCTGAAGAGCAAGCGCAGCGGCGCGGTGCTGGTCTCCGCCGAAGCCGGCATCTGCGGCGGCTGTCATATGGCACTGCCGCCGTACCAGCAGCATGCGGCGCGAAAACGGCAGGAAATGGTGGTTTGCGGCTATTGCGGCCGTATGTTATATTGATGGCGTTGTTGTGACTGGTGAAGGCGGTCGGTCGCCTTCTGCGCGGTAACGCGCAGGGGGAGGAAAGTCCGGACTCCACAGGGCAGGATGTCCCGGCGTAGTGCCGGGAGGTTTCCCGTTCAAGCGGGAAAGACGGAAAGTGCCACAGAAAACGTACCGCCCCGGGTGCGCGAGCGCACGGGGTAAGGGTGAAAAGGTGGTGTAAGAGACCACCGGGCCATGTCGTAAGGCAGGTCGCATGGAAAACCCCGTCCGGAGCAAGATCAAATAGGGGACACCAGAGGCTGCCCGTCTCGTCGTCCGCTTGGCGGACAGGTGTTCCGGGTTGATTGCATTAGATAAATGACCGAAACCCCGGGAACCGCTTGTCGGTTGCCGGGGATAAAACAGAATCCGGCTTATGACTTTCACCAGTCACATTTTCCCAGGTTCCCGGTTGCCGGGCAGGTTGCTCGCGGCAGGCGCCGTTGTGTGTGGCGGCCTTACGATCGCCATATTCCCGAGGGAAGGCGGTCGCGGTGGCGGCGGCGCGGATCCTGCAAAGAATATCGAGCCCCCGCAGTGGCGCGAGGCTCCGGAGCGGATTGCCCCCGCCTTCGCGGTCATGCAGGGGGATGCGACCACCGCAGGCGCGGACGCGGTCCCGTTCCTGGCCGCGTTCCGGTTCGCCGGGACATTCTTCCTGTACGGGCCGGACCAGGAGAACGCATCCCTTCGGCGGGGCGTCCTGTCGTACCTGCCGGAAAAACGGCAGGAGATCGTATCCGAGGGATCCGTCATTGCCGGCGTGACGGTAAAGCACCTTTTCGAGGACCGCATCGTGCTTGAGAAGGACGGCGAGGAAGGAACCCTTTCCCTGGGCGGCGGCACGGGCGGAGGAGCCCCGTCGCTCCTTGCGACGCCTCCCGGCCCGGAGGTGGGCGCCACCACCGCAGTGAAGACGCGATTCGGCGAACAGACCGGCGATGGCGTCTGGACGCTGGACAAGAGCGCCATCATGGCCTACTACGAGGAACTGCTGGAAGAGCCGGAACGGCTCCTGCAGGTATTCGACTCCATGCGGCCGCTCTACAACCCTGACGGGGCGTCCATCGAAGGGTATGTGCTGCAGGGCGTCGGGGAGAACGATTTCTTCGAGGCGGTCGGCTTTCGCGAGGGCGATGTGGTGCGCAAAGTGAACTCGCTCCCGATGACCAACCGCGGACGGGCCGAGTTCTTCATCCGGCAGGTCGTGCAGGACCGGTTGAGCGCCGTGGTGATCGACATCGAGCGCGAAGGCGGCACGAAGCGGATGGTGTACCAGCTGAGGTAGGCATGCGGCAAGGATACGGATTCCAGGGACTCGGGGGGTTGACGGCAAGGCTGGGCCCGGCGACAAGGCGGCTGCTGCAAATCACCGTCGGCATGTTCATTGTCGATGTGCTGTTCGGACCCGGCCAACTGCCCGGAACATCCCCGTTTGAACAGCTCTTCGGGCTTTCCCGCCAGGGCCTCGCCTCCGGAAAGGTCTGGCAGTTGCTGACCTATATGTTCGTGCATGGCGGCTTCATGCATCTGCTCGGCAACATGCTCGGCCTGTATTTCTTCGGCAGTGAACTGGAGACCCGCCTCGGCCTCCGGCGCTTTCTCCTTCTTTACCTTGGTGGCGGCGTGCTTGGCGGTCTTGGGTGGTTGCTGCTGAGCGCGGACGCGGATGCCGTCTGCATCGGGGCGTCGGGGGCCGTCTTCGCGGTCATCGGCGCCTATGCCGCCCTTTTCCCGCATCAGCAGATCACACTGCTTGTCTTCTATGTCCTGCCCGTGACGCTGCGGGCGCGGACACTGGCGCTGATCATGGGAGGGGTTTCGCTGCTGCTGCTGCGCAGCGGGGCCGGGGGTATTGCCCACGCCGCCCATCTGGCCGGAGGCGTGGCTGGCTACCTCTACGGCATGCGCCATGGCGGCGGGGGGCGGGGCCGGCCGACATCCTGGCGGCAGAAGGTCTCCGATCTGCGGGCACAGGCGCGACGAGCCCGGTTCCAGGTGTTTTCAGAACCGCCTGCCGGGGATGCCCCGGTAGACTGGGACGACGTGGACCGGATCCTGGCGAAGATCCATGCGCTGGGCATGGCCAGCCTGGACCGGAACGAGCGGGAGGTGCTTGACCGCGCCAGCCGCCAGTCGCGCTAGGACCGCGCTATCATCCGGACGCGGGAGACGGCTCGTCCGGGGTGTTTCCGGAGGCGGCTTCCATGACGCTCTCGATGACGCTTTCCGGAAGGCTTTTTGTGACTTTGGCGCCGAGGCGGCGCAGCTCATCCCCGCGTGTGATCAGACTCCCCTTGCCGTCCCTGAGCCGTTTCATCGCCAGATCGCAGGCGTCCACGGCACCGCCGAGCCTCTTCTGCGCATCCGCCATGGCTTCGTACACCAGCACGATCTGATCGTGCATGCGACCGGCCCGCTCCGCGATGACTTCGGCATTGCTGTTCTCGTGCTCGCGACGCCAGATCTGGGCGATGAGCTTCAGCGTGATCATCAGCGTTGCCGGCCCCGTGATGACGACATTGGTTTTGGCAAGGTCATAGAGCAGATCCGGATCGGCCTGTAGCGCCGCCTGCCAGGCGGGCTCGAGCGGAATGCACATGATGACGAAATCCAGCGTCCGGTTGCCGAGCAGATCGTGGTAACTGCGGGTACGCAGTTCGTCCAGATGACGGCGGACCGACTGGACATGCTCCTTGAGGGCGGCGGCACGCTCCCCGCTGTCATCGGTCCCGTAGAATCGCGCGTAGGCGGTCAGGGAAACTTTTGCGTCGAGAATAATCGCCTTATCACCGGGCAGCATGATCATGAAGTCAGGCCTTTTCAACGCGCCTTCCTCCGCACGCATGGCGACCTGAGTCTGGTAATCGCGGCCGCGTTCCAAACCGGACGCCTCGAAGATCCGTTCCACAACCAGTTCGCCCCAGTCCCCCTGTTTCTTGGAATCCCCCTTGATCGCGCTGGCGAGGGCATTGGCCTCCTCGCTGACTTTATTACTCAGCTCATGCAGGGCCCTTACCTGCTCGATCAGCCGGGCCGCCTGGGCGGTATCCTGCTGATGCACTTCATCCACCCGCCGGCGGAACCCGTCGAGTTGCTCCTTGAACGGCTGAAGAAGACTGCCGAGCCGTTCGCGACTCTGTTCCGAAAAGGCTTTCCCCTTGTCATCAAAGATTCGGTTGGCCAGGTTTTCAAACTCGGTCTTGAGCCGGACCTCGGCACTCTGCAACAGTTGCAATTTTTCGGCGGCAGAGCGCCTTTCGTTCTCAAGATCGGCCAGGAGGGTGGCGTTTTCCATTTGCAGAGCCTCCACGACAGCGGCCTTTTCCAGGAGCTGTTGCGATAGGTTCTGAAGGTCTGTGTCGCGGGTCTGCAGCCGGATAAGCTC
>CAZGBW010000122.1:5396-7705 GCA_964523995.1 uncultured Victivallales bacterium
AAAACCGGGCTTTATGATTTCTCCAGAAGCCATTCCCACACCGGTGTGGGAGTAATGTGGTGGCCGGCAAATTCGTCAATGAGACACGCCTTGTCCGCGGACGACATGCAACGCAGTGAGCCAGATGATTTTCAGGTCGAGCAGGAATCTTCGATGGTGCAGACGCCAGGTATCCAACTCCACCGTGCGGTTATTTGCACAAGACACGCTGCTTGATAACTCGGCAGACCATAGCTAGGTCGTCATCGCTCATGGCGGTTCCGGAAGGCAGGCATACCCCGCGCCGGAACAGGTCCTCGGCAATTTGGCCGCCATACGCACAGGCCTGGTAGGGTGGCTGCACGGTCTGTCCATGCGCAACGGATTCAGGATTCCGACCGCTGAACACCGGCTGCAGGTGCATCGGCTTCCATACCGGTCGCGACTCGATATTCTCCGCGTCCAGCGCCGCCATGATGTCCGCCGGGGTGAATGCTGCCCCGCGGCGGATGGTTACGACTGAAAGCCAGTAGTTCGGTTCCCCCTTTGGGGAGATCGGCATCAGCTCAAGTTCCGGATGATCCGCGAAGGCCTGCCGGTAATAGTTGAAAATCGCCTTCTTGCGGGCGATCCGGGTGCTCAAGACTTTGAGTTGACCGCGGCCGATCCCGGCAATGACGTTTGACATGCGGTAGTTGTAGCCCAGTTCACTGTGTTCATAATGGGGGGCCGGATCCCGGGCCTGCGTGGCCAGGAAGCGCGCTTTGCGGAGGATGTCCGCATCATCCGCCACCAACATGCCGCCCCCGGAGGTGGTGATGATCTTATTGCCGTTGAACGATAGGATGCCCATGACGCCGAACGATCCGCAGGGGGCCCCGCGATACGAGGCACCGAGCGCCTCGGCGGCGTCCTCGATCAGCGGAATCCCTTCACGGCTGAGAATGGGAATAATGCGTTCATAGTCTGCGCTTTGACCATAGAGATCCACCACGATGGCGGCCTTGCAGCGGATGCCGCGCTTATGCAAATCGGTGATCGCTTCTTCAAGGCAATCAGGGCTCATGTTCCAGGTGCCGGGTTCGGAGTCGATAAAGACAGGGATGGCGCCTTGATAGATGATCGGATTACACGAACCGGAGAAGGTCAGCGATGAGCAGAGCACATGGTCGCCATGATTTACGCCGACGGCCTTGAGGGCCAGATGGACGGCGGCGGTACCGGACGAAAGCGCGGCCCCCCCGGCGCGACCTGCGGCGGCGGCCGCATCCTTTTCGAAGGCGTCCACGTTCGGCCCCAGCGGGGCGATCCAATTCGAATCAAACGCCTCGTGAACAAAATCAAGTTCAAAGCCTCCCATGTGGGGAGGAGAAAGATATATACGTTTGTTGTTTGTCATGTTGTCGATTCCTATTCTGTTTTTATGAGACGAACAACCTTCGCGGGCACGCCATAAGCCAGGGCATTGGCTGGAATATCCTTATTCACAAAACTATGTGCCCCCACCACTGCATTCTCACCGATAGTCACCCCCGGCATCACCGTCGAGTGCGTCCCGATCCGGCAATTACGCTTCAGCACCACCGGGGCGGCCTTATCATCGATCGTCGACACCGAATAGATCGAGCAATGCGAACCGATCTGCACCTCAGGCTCGATGGTCACCCCGTGCTTGGCATTGATGTAGGTGAAGGCCCCGATGTCCGTGCGCGCGCCAAGCGTCAGTCCCTCGGGATACTGGACGAGCCAGTTGTAGACTGTGGGTTTATTGTGTTCAATCACTGGCGGCTTCCAGTTGTCAAAACGGTCGCTCATATCAACTCCTTATTCCCCTCGAACCGGGCCATCGTTGCTTCGCCTTGCGCCGAGATCCCCTCCCGCTTCAGGACTTGCCGGATCGTAAGCCAGATCGTCTTAAGATCCAGCAGGAAGGACAGGTTATCGACATACCACACATCCAGCGCGAACTTCTGGTCCCAGGATATTGCATTGCGGCCGTTAACCTGAGCCCATCCGGTAATGCCGGGGGGGGCGTCATGCCGCCGGGCCTGTTCCGGAGAATACAACGGCAGATACTCCATGAGCAGGGGCCGCGGCCCGACCAGGCTCATTTCCCCCTTCAGCACATTCCACAGCTCCGGCAGCTCATCCAAGCTGGTCTTGCGCAAAAACTTACCGAACGGCGTCAGGCGTACGGCATCCGGCAGAAGATGGCCGTTTGCATCACGCCTGTCCGTCATGGTCCTGAACTTGACCAGTACAAACGGGTTGCCATGCAAGCCCGGCCGTTTTTGCCGGAACAACACCGGGAAGCCCAGCCGCCAGCGCAC
>CAZGBW010000123.1:0-6152 GCA_964523995.1 uncultured Victivallales bacterium
GCCCCGGACCCCGTGTTAAATGAATGGGCAGCTTATGGGGATCGGTTGACGACCATGGCGACGACTACGCTCGACGATGATGACGCCACCCTTTCAACGGGCCAGCCGTGTTTTGGTTCAGCGTGAACTGGGCAACGGCTATTGTTGCTTAAGAGACTGCTCCGGTCACCTGCCGGGACCGTCTTGGCGGGTCGCTGCGGCATGCCGAATGCACATCGTTGGCACCAAAGCCCACTGTCCGTTGAACGACACTTTCGCGTTGTATCGTTGACATAGGCCATGTTCTGTCCGAATATGCGCGCTGCGGATGAAAACCGTTGCGGCAAGAGTTCATTTTACATGCTCACAAAAAAGACAATTAAAGACTTCGCATTGCGGGTGGCAAAACAGTTCAACCCCGAGAAAATCATCCTGTTCGGCTCCTATGCGTACGGAAAGCCAGGAAACGACTCGGACTTGGATCTGCTAGTTGTTCTAAGGCATCAGGGATCCGCTATCAAGAAAGCATCGGATATCCGTTTGGCCTTGCCGGCAGATGTCCCCGTCGACGTCATCGTGCGCACCCCGGAACGGATTCAGGAACGCCTGGCGATCAACGATTTCTTCATGCGGGAGATCATCGAAAGGGGGCAGGTGCTTTATGCAGCCAGCAACAACGGAATGGGTCGCAAAAGCCGAGGGTGATTATACTACCGCCCTTCGGGAGTGCCGCGCCCGCACGTGCCCCAATTACGATGCCGCCTGTTTCCATGCGCAACAGTGCGCGGAAAAATATCTCAAGGCCCTGCTGCAAGAAGACAGCATGGCTTTTGAGAAGACACACGACCTTGTCAAGCTTTGCCACCGACGATTGAATTGGCAGCATTACGCAGTAATCTGGCAATGCTATCAGCCGCAGCCGTCGAATACCGTTACCCCGGTGAATGCGCAACGCATGAAACCGCAAAAGAGGCAATCGCAACATGCAGGGCTTTACGGCATGAAGCCCGCCTCAGGCTACACCTTCCGGCGTGATTGACATTCGAGAGCGAGTGGGTTCATAGCGTTGAAATGGGTGGCGGGGCCACCTCCAGATACTGTGTCCGCCGGCAACGCGATGCGGGTGGCACGCGCCGCCACCCGCATCGCCGCGTCAAGACTCAGGCGTATTGCGCCTTCAGGGCCACGCCCTTTTTGGCGCTCTGGTTTGCCAGATCCAGGATATGAATCGGCCGCCGCGCCCACTCGCCGGTAATGACCAGTTTCTCGCCCTTGACCAGGTGATCGGCGATGTTCTGGTACAGCTTATGCCCTTCCGACGCCGGACTGGCCCCGCTGACGACGACCTTTTCCCGGTTCTCATTGAAGGTGATCAAATCCCACGACCCGTGGTCGAAGGCGTAGGAGCCCTGGGTCCCGCGGATTTCAAGCCATTTGTTCGAGGGCAGCGGATTGAGCGCGGAGATGCAGAGCGTCAGGTATTTGCCGCTCTTGAACCGCACCAGAGCCAACGACTCGTCCTCGTTGGTGTCCTTTTTCCAGGCGGTCTGCGGTGCCCAGTGGCCGCTCTGCGCAACCCCCGTGACTTCCGCGATCTTCTCGCCTTTCAGGATCTGCATGGCGTATTCCAGCAGATGCACGCCCCAGTCATAAAGGATCCCGCCGGAGATGGTCTTGCTGGTGCGCCACCAGTCGCCGGGCTTCCCATACCCGCCCATGTGCGCGTCAATGCGGAAGACCTCGCCGATCGCGCCCCCGCCGATCATCTCGACCGCCTTGAGAATGCAGCCGTCCCAGTGCCGGTTGTGGTAGGTGGAGATGACACACTTGTTCTTCTTCGCGGCCGCGATCATCGCGTCGCATTCGCCGGTCGTGATCGCCAAGGGCTTCTCGCAGACAACGCTCTTGCCTGCATTCAGGCAGCGGAGCGCGATGTCGGCATGCGTATTGTGGGGCGTGATGATCGTCACCAGGTTCACATCCGAAGCGCCGAGCATCGCATCCACAGTCGCATAGGTCTCGATACCCGGGAAATCCGCGGTCGCCGCCGTCAGCCGCGTGGGATCGATCTCGCACACCGCCACCGGGGTCATACCCGCCATCTTCATCTCGTTGAGATGGTGGCGACCCATGTTGAAGGCCCCGCCGTATCCGACCACGCCCACCTTGATATCCGCCGCTTTCCTGTACCTGGCCATCCTTGACTCCTTTCCTGTTCCCGTTCCAATACCGGTATCCGTAGCCGGCACCACAATCCAAGGCAGGAACGCTAGCGCAGTCATACCTGCATTACAAGCCGCACTTAAAAATCGTGCATTCCCTGCCGGGCGCTGCTATAAGACGCGCTGTCGCAACCACCGTTGCCGGGACCGCCGGCAGAACACAGGAGCGCCTATGGAGTCCATGCGTATTTCCACCGTCCAGACCGACGCCGCGCCAGCGGCGGTCGGCCCCTATTCCCAGGCGGTCAGGGCAGGCTCCCTGCTTTTCTGCTCCGGGCAGATTCCCCTGGACCCGGACACCGGAGCCCTGGTTGAAGGCGACATCACCGACGCCGCCGAACAGGCGCTGGAGAACCTCGGCGCCGTGCTGGCAGCTGCAGGCGCATCGCCCTCGCAGGTGGTCAGGACTACGGTCTACCTGACCAACCTGGCGGACTTCGCGGCCGTCAATGCCGCCTACGCGCGTTTCTTCGGCAACCATAAACCCGCCCGGGCCTGTGTACAGGTCAGCGCTTTGCCTAAAAGCGCGACGGTGGAGATCGACGCCATCGCGGTTCTCGCAAATGAAGTTCGTTAAATTCCTGATCGGGCTTCCCCTGCTGCCGGTCTGCGTGATCGCCTCGCAGACGCTCTGGGGCGTGCTGGAGAGCGCCCAGCCGCCATCCGCATCGCTGCTGCCAGCCCCGGCCCTGGCCCTGTTCGCGGGCTTCGCGCTCTGGATCGCCATGTTCACGCTGTTCCCCAATCCGGTACGCACCTACATCTTCGCCCACGAGCTGACCCACGCGCTCTGGGGCCTGCTGATGGGAGCCTCGATCACGAAGTTCAATGTCCGCGAGGACCATGGGTCGGTCGTCCTCTCCAAAACCAACTTCCTGATCACGCTCGCCCCGTATTTCTTCCCGCTTTACACCGTCCTCGTGATCGCGGCCTACAGCCTGCTTGGGCTCTTCTACCCGGTGGAACGGTTCTACCTGCTCTGGCTCGCCGCGGTCGGCTTCACCTGGGGGTTCCACCTGACGTTCACCGTCAGCGCGCTGCTGCAGCGGCAGTCGGACATCCGGCAGCAGGGGCGGCTGTTCTCCTATGCGGTCATCTACCTGGCGAACGTC
This sequence comes from uncultured Victivallales bacterium, assembly GCA_964523995.1. Taxonomy (GTDB): domain Bacteria; phylum Verrucomicrobiota; class Kiritimatiellia; order UBA8416; family UBA8416; genus UBA8416. The sequence continues at coordinate 3,314 of CAZGBW010000123.1, forward strand.
ACCGGCATCTGCGCATGGGTCATCTTCGTATCCGGCGCCACGCTCCGCGACGCCGCCGAGCTTGCGGCCGTTCACGGGGCGGGTACCTGGGAGCTGATGACGGCAACCGTCCAGCGACTTGCCCCGCTTGTGCGCGAGCTGCGCCTGCGGCACTGAGACGCGATCCCTTGCCACCGTCCTTGCCACCCGTTCAGGCCGGGGCGCGCCCGTTGTAGACCCGGCCACCCGACGCCGCGTAATCCCGCAGCACGGCGGCGGCCTCCCGGCGGCAGATATCCCGTGCCACCGCGATCCCGCGCCTCTCCAGCGCCGACGGCCAGTCATCGGGCTTGGCCCCCTCGTCCATGCCGATCGCCTCGGCATCCTCGCCCCGGGCGCAGCACACCAGCCGGCGAACGCCCGACCAGGGGATCGCTCCCATGCACATCGCGCAGGGTTCCGTGCTGCTGACCAGGTCCAGCGGCGGCATGCCATCCCCCCCCAGATCGTGTGTCTCCATGACCTGCTGGGCAATGGAAAGCGCCACGATTTCCGCATGTGCCGCCGAACAGCAGGCGGGGACCACCAGGTTGACGCCCGGCGCGATCAGCATGCCCCGCTCCGCATCGAACACGGCCGCCGCGAACGGGCCACCGGTCCCCTGTTCCACATTCCCGCGCGACAGCGCCACGGTGAACGCCGCGCGCGCCTCGTCGGTCGCGAACCCATCCCGCCACCGCGCACAGAATTCACCAACCCAATCGGGTAACGTCAACTGCAGGACCGGAAACCTCATTTCACCTCCGTTATAATCCCAGATCCTCCCGGTGGCAGCGCCCGGTCTCAAGATTGCCCCGGAACGGAGCCTGCACAACGGCCATCTCGCCGTGAACCGATAGGACCTGCACCGTCTCCCCCTTGCGCAGATTCCCGCGGAACGTCGGCATGGCGGTCTCCGTGAAGAACGCGGTGTCACGGGACAGCGTCACGGTCCTGGCTGGCTCGGCCGACTTGCCGCTGGCTGGCGCCGCCCCGGGAACGAGGGCGCTTTTCAAGCCACTCCAGATGCCGGTCTTTTTCCACTGCGCCTGCTTCTCCAGTTCCGCCAGCCGCCGCTCGTGCCGCCGATGCGGCGTCCCGTCCGGCAGATCCCGACGGATACCGTAGATGCGGGCGAACCCCTGCTCCACCAGCAGCTCGCACAGGTACCGGTCCCCGATCTTCACCATCGCGAACAGGCGCTGCTCGCTGCTGGCCCCGCGGGCATCAATGAACTGGGTATAGACGGTAAACGGCTTGCCCAGAAGCTGGCGGACATACACAGCGGAGGCCTCCCCGAAGTGGATGATCATCGCGTCGGTCGTGCCGAACCACTCCGCTTGTTCGCGGACGCGGTCCGGATATCGCATGTTCGTTTCCGGCGCATCCACGAAATAGAGCCTCAGGAAATACTCTTTCTTCCCGCGCCGGATATGGAAGCTGTCGGCATCGTTCGCCGGATTCTCCAGCAGCACGCAGCGCTTGAGTTCCTTCCACGCCGGCGAGGCCTCCTCCGCCGCGCCTGCACCGTTGGACAACAGCAGTGCCACCAGCGCCGCCGCCGTGTAGACAAACCGCCTGTTCATGACACCTGTTCCTTGCTATCCGCCCGGCTAGCGAGCCCTCTTCGCGGAACGGTTCTGGTTCCGGTCAATGACCTTGACGACCCACCACCAGGTGCCCCACCCGAGGACCGATATGGACGCCGCGAACAACCCGTAGGCAACGCGCCAGTCCAGCCCATGCGTCAGCGCGCTGAACTCGGACATCCCGCCGATGCCGGCGATCAGGTTGAGGGGAAGAAACACGACGTTGATGATGGTGAGGTTCTTCAGCAGGACGTTCACATTGTTGTTGATGATCGAACCGCGGGCGTCCATGAGGCCGGACAGGACGGTCGAATAGATGGCGGCCTGCTTGCTGGCCTGCTGGTTCTCGATGATGATATCATCGAGGAAGCCCACCTGGTCGTCCGTCAGTCGCAGCTTGTCTGGAGCACTGTGTAGTTTCGCCAGGACCGTGTGGTTGGCCTCGAGGGCGTTGTAGTAGTAAACCAGACTCTCCCCGAGTGCGAACATCTGCAGGAGGTACCGGTTCTCCATCGACGCGACGATCTTGGCCTGCAACTGCTGTGACATCATCTTGATCGCCTTGAGGTGTCCCTGGTAGTGGTGGACCGTGTGCAGGCAGACATGGAGCACGCAGTCCCAGACGGAGTCAACCTGCTTGAACTCCCGTCCGCTCAACGAGAGATCGCCGCAAGGCACGATGAACGCGACCCTGCCCTGCCGGATCGCAATGCCCAGGGATGACACCTCGAACAGAATCGATTCGCCGCGGGAGACATTGTCCGGGCGCTTCCAGATCACGAAGACGCCGTCCGGCGTGTTCTCTACACGGGGGACCTCGTCGGGATCGTAGACGGCCTCCAGGTCGAAGGGTTCAAGGGCGAATTGACGCTGCAGGTCATCCTTCTCGGCATCCGTAGGCTGGCAATACACCAGGACCTGGGCTGCATCCATGTCGCTTGGGGAAAGATGCCCTGACGAGATCTGATAGGCCGTTATCATACGAGGTCTCCTGTGCACAGCACGCCCGGCTGTTTAGCAGTTTTTCGACAGTGATGCAAAGAAAAAGAACAATAACAATAGCATGGTCAGGCGAGACGGGAACCGCAGAAAAGCGTGGACCGGTAGACGGGAAACCGCTACTGTCCAGCCCATGCATGAGCCTTCCGCCAATGGACAACCGGCAGCGACCGCGTATGGAAATGATGCCATTTTCCAGCGCTCCGCGCGCCTGCTCGGGAACGACTGCATGC
>CAZGBW010000123.1:6252-7691 GCA_964523995.1 uncultured Victivallales bacterium
ATTGACAGCCTGCACAGCAAGGTGCTCCTGCTCCATAACGCCACCCGCACGCATGCGGAGGTGTTCTCGTCCTTCGGGGCCGCCCTCAAGCTGGATCCGACGCGCATACGCACGGCCGAGCTCTGGAGCGCCAAGGGATGCCCGCTCGGCAGCAAGCTGCGCAAGCTGATGCGGAGGGAGAACATGCTGCCCGCCAAGGAGATCACCGTGGTCTATTCCGACGAGGTCCTGGAGAACGCAGGCGACAACGCCTCCTGCGGCACCGGCAACTGCCTCTGCCCGCGCAGTGCGTCGGGGCCCGGCCAGCCGGAACTTCTGAATCACGAGTGGTGCAGCAAGAAAGCCGTCATCAACGGCTCGCTGGCTCACATCACCGGCATCTTCGGCCTGACGCTGGCGGGCCTGGTCATCCAGCGCCTCTACGCGGCGCCAGCGCCGTCCGCCGGGACCACCGTGGCCTCATAGAAGCAGAGATGGAACACGGAGGCGGCAAGCACCTGCCGCAGCCCGGCGCTCTCCGCCTCGGAAAGCCCGATCCGCAGCCGCACCGGCTCCCCGCCATCCGCGGCCTTTCCCTTGCGCGAAACCTCCAGGGAAAACCCCGCCACGGGCGACTCCACCCGCCGGAAGCCGATCACCGTCGTGGCCTCCGCCGTCTGGTGGAACAGCCCCTTCTCGCCGCCTGCGGAAGCCATCCGCCCCTCCAGCACCGCCAGCATGGCGCAGACGTCCGGTAGGCCGAGCTTTACCGCCACCCGCGCCTTCCAGTCGAACGTCGCCCCCTGAAGCGTACCGCCAGCACGGGCGGCCATCGTCTTCTGCGCCGCCATTTCCGCGAACATGTACCCCTCGTGACCGCGCCGGGCCGGACGCAGCTCAAACCGCACCGCGGTGCCCTTGCCCGCCGCCGTCGGGTGATAGAACGCCAGCCGCCCCTCAAAAGTCCGATACCCTGTCTCCATCCCGCCTCTCCTTTCCTTCCCTCTGTTCGTTCCCTCTGTTCTCGCCATGGAACCGGCCCCGCCACGGGGCGGTTCCCCTCACAGCCACATCTTGAACCAGTCCATCGCCTCGTTCCACATCTCGGAGGGGACCGCGTGCCCCACGCCGGCGTAGGAAACCAGCTTCAGCCTGGAGCCATCCTTGTAATACGGCCTTGCCGCCGCCTCGAACCGCTGGTTGCATTCCAGCGGGACCAGGGTGTCATCCGCGCCATTCAGCATCAACAGCGGCCGATCCGCGAAACAGGCGGCACGGTGGATCGGGTCCCTCCTCCGGACCGTGGCATCCAGCGCCGGGGGATAATAGAATTCGAAATCGCCAGCCGGGCATGGGTTGGAGGCCGCCCGCAATTCCATCAGGTGGCGGTAGTCGCCGCTCCCGATCAGCGGGACCCCCACCCGGATCCGGGAATCGAGCGCCATGGCCATCAACGTGGC
>CAZGBW010000124.1:0-7678 GCA_964523995.1 uncultured Victivallales bacterium
TATGAGGGAGCTGGCGGCGGGGGTGGTATTCGTGGTGCTCTCGGGCATCGCGCAGGCGCAAGCACAGGCGCAGGAACTGGGGGTGGTGCCGTGGTCTGAATTCAAGCCGTTGTTCCGGGAGAGCATCGAACGGGAGGTTCTGCAGGCCCGGTGCGGCGAGGACAGCGCGGAGACCCCGTTCGTCTGTCATCTGGCGGAAGGGGTCTACCAGTTGGAGATCAGTCGCGAGCGGGTGCAGGGCACGGCGCGGATCGCCGGTCTCGTGCTCTCGGGCAAGCCGCAGCCAATCCCCCTGTTCGGGCGGGACATGGTCATCTCCGAGGTTGTCTGCGCAAGGGGCGGGTCCCTGCTGTCGGGGCAGGATGAAGAGGAGGACGGCATCCAGTTCCTGCCTGCCGGGGGGACGAATGCGTTCGAGGTCAGCGTGTCGTTCTTCGTCCGTGTGCGGGAGGAGGACCGGTCGTCGGCGATCGCGTTTGCCATCCCGCCCGCGCTGCAGAACTCGCTCTCCTTGAAACTGCCGGACGCGCTGAAACTGGTCGAGGCGCCGGGGATCACCGACGCGGCTGGCGTCTACCACTTTGCCGCATCGCGCTCCCTTGGCGTCCGGTTCGCCGCCAAGGCGGTCTCGGGCACGAATACGATCGATGTCAGCGGCCTGTCCCTGGCGGATGCCGCGCCGGTGGTGCTCGACTCGCAGGATTTCTTCACGTCCTTCGATGAGAACGGGAGCATTCTTTCCGTGATGGTGATGGACGTGCCGGCCTCCGCCGGCCCGCACCTGAGAATCGTGGAGATCCCGGATGTCGAGGTCTGGTCGCTGACCGTCAACGGCACGCCGCGCAACGTCTACAGGGACACGGGCTCGTGGATCATCCCGCTGGAGAACGATGGGTCCTCGCGCGTGCAGCTCGCGCTCCTGAGGCAGGCCGGGAAGCTGGGGCTCCAGGGGCATCTGGAGACGTTCCTGCCCTCCACCGGACTGCCGTCGCGGACCCTCCGGGTCGGAATGGCGCTTCCGCCGCGCGTCCAGCTCCTCGCGCTGGATGGCCCGGTCAGCCCGGCCTCCGGGGAGGCCTGGGTGGTCCCCGCCGATTTCATCGGCAACCCGCACTTCTTCTCCCGCGCTTTCTACAAGGGCGAGGGGATGAAGCTGGCGGTCTCGTACAAGGAACCTGTGAAACAAGCAAAGTAAAGGGAGGTGTGGAATGAGTGTAAGGCGTATTCTGGCGGTCGGTTTGATATTTCTTCTCGCAAGCGGCGCATGGATGATCCTGGGGGTGGCGACCACCGTGAGGTCATCCGCGATTTTCGACAGGCTCTCGTCCAGGGTGGAGACCCTCTGGGGGTTGCCGCTTGTCCAGGTGGCGCCGTCGTTCGCCATCGAGATCCCGGGCTCCGCGCAGGTGCGCTGGCGGATGCCGGTGGAAAACCGGATCAAGGTACGCCTGGATGCCGACTACCGGCAGAAGGGCCTGATGTGGTATTCCACCTATGTCTGCACCTTTGACGGCCTCTACACGATCACCAACGACGAGGCCGTTGCCCAGAAGATCCGGATGCACTTCGACTTCCCGTCCCGCGGCGGCACCTACGACGGCTTCTCGGTCTCCATCGACGGGAAACCGTTCCTGCTACCGGTGGACACGACCGCGGGGATCGGGGAGATTGTCGAGCTGGAGGCTGGCGCGAGCAAGACCTTCCGGTTCACCTACAGGACCAGGGGCCTGCGGGATTGGCGCTATCAACCGGATCCGAATATCGGGCGCGTGCAGAACCTGGACCTGACCGTGCAGACGTCCTTCGCCGACATTGATTACACGGAGGGCAGCCTGTCGCCGATGCGGCGCGAGAAGGACGGCGATGGAATGCTCCTGAACTGGACGGCGACGGACCTGATCACCACCGAGGAGTTCGGTGTTGTCATTCCGGAGAAGCTGAATCCCGGGCCGCTGACATCGCGGATTACCTATTTCGCGCCGGTATGCCTGCTGTTCTTCTTTGTCCTGACCGGGGCGGTCAACATCCTGTACAAGGTCAACATCCACCCCATGCACTACCTGTTCGTGGCGGCCGGGTTCTTTGCCTTCCACCTGCTGTTGTCGTACATGGCGGGCATCATCAACATTCATGCCGCGTTCGTGGTTTCCGCCGTTGCCAGCGTGACGCTGGTGACGCTGTACATGAAAGCGGCGTTGAAAGACCGGTTCCCGTGGCGGATCGCCGTCGCGGCGCAGGTGTTCTACCTGGTGCTGTTCTCCTACAGCTTCTTCCTCAAGGGGATCACCGGGCTGACCGTCGCCATTGGCTCGGTCGTCACGCTGGGCATCCTCATGAAAGTCACGGCCCATATCGACTGGGACGGCGTCTTCCGCCCGTCCGGGTCCCCGCGATCGTCATCGGATGCCGCTTGAAAGGAACTGTTTGGGTGAAAGGACCAAAACGCCATCCCGATGCCGTACCGGAAAATGCTTCAGATTGCCCGAAACAAGAAAACGGGCACCGGAAGCCAATGCGACCTCCAAGAACGGGCTGTCGTCCTCATCCGGCAAAGGGCGGGCAAGAGGGATTGTTGCGTAGACCTCCGCGACGTTCTCGATGTACTCCATCAGGATATCCACTCTTGACGGATCGATACGGAACTTGGGGCGACGCAATACTTCATCGTATTCAAGCAAAATGCGCGAGTCTACGCAGAGAACGAGAACCCCCGATGTGAGCATCCGAACGATTTGGCCACAGGGTCCAAAAGGCGAGAGCAGTCCAGAGACAAGCACGTTCGTGTCAAGAACGACTCTCATCTTGAACGCTTTCGTCGATCTTGCCGTAGTTTGGCAATCTCATCATCAATCTCGTCCATCGACATCTGGTCGGTACCATTCTGGACGGATTGGCGTTGGATAACCGCTATGGCTTGTGTTGCCCGCACTTGTCTCCATGCAGCCAGGGATTGCTCGACATTGCCCTCATCAACTGCCGTCAGAACCGCAACGGGACGACCGTTGCTGGTAACAACCATTTCTCGTTCGCCAGGCAATTCGCGCCAAACACGCGCGGAATTCCCGCGCAGGTCCCGCACACTAAGAAACTTCATCATGCACCTCCACTGTCACGCAATAGTGTACGCGGTTATGTCCACGCGTCAAGCGTATCGTTTTTGCCCGTTTTTTGCCCTGGTTGATGCCGCTTGATTCCGGGGAGACGGGTCGGTAGAGTGAGGGGAGGTTGATTCTGATGCACAAGACGGGGGAAATCACATAATGAAAAAGGTTTTGATTCCGACGAAGCTGGACCGGGTGACCGCCACGCTGCTGATCGCGCATGGCCGCTACGAGGTTGTACAGGATGACAAGACGCCGCTGGCGGATCTTCTGAAGCTCCACGCGGACGCCTATGCGCTGATCGTGCGCAGCGAGGAGATCACGGCAGAGCGGATCGATGCCCTTCCGGCGCTGAAGGTGATCATCCGCGCCGGGGCCGGGGTCAACACGATCGACACGAAGTACGCCAGGGCCCGGGGGGTGGATGTGATGAACACCCCGGGCGCCAACTCGAATGCCGTGGCGGAGGAGGTCATCGCCATGATGCTGGCGGATGCGCGGCATATCGTGGCGGCGGATCCCGACACCCGCGCGGGGGGCTGGGAGAAGAAGAAATTCATGGGCCGGGAAATCACGCAGAAGACCGTCGGGATTGTCGGACTCGGGCATATCGGGCAGCTTGTGGCGAAGCGGCTGGCCGGTTTCGAATGCACATTCCTGGGCTATGACCCCGTCATCTCGGCGGAACGCGCGGAACAGATCGGCGTGAAGATGACGAGTCTCGAGACGCTGTTCGCCTCCTCGGATTACATCAGCCTGCACATTCCCGAGAATGCGGAAACCCGCGGCCTGGTGGGCAAGCGTCTCCTCGGTCTTGTGAAGGAGGGCGCCACGCTGGTGAACTGCGCCCGCGCCGGGATCGTGGATGAGGCCGCCCTGAGGGAGTTCAAGCCCCTCAAGAAGCTGCGGTTCCTGAATGACGTGTATCCGAAGGACGAGGCGGGGCCGAAGTCGGTTGCGGATATTGCCGATCTGATGCTGCCGCACCTTGGGGCGAACACGGAAGAGGCCAACTACAACGCCGCGAAGCGGTCGGCCGAGCAGTTGATTGACTATGACGACAAGGGGATTGTCAGCTTTGTCGTCAACCGCGATATCCCCGTCGGGCTGGACGAGCATTACTGCGACCTGGCCTACACGGTGGCGCGCCTCTGCCGCTGCATCGTCACGCACCAGACCGCGCCGAAACTGATCGAGAGCAGCATCTACGGCTCGCTGCGTCCGTTTTCCGACTGGCTGCGGACATCCATCGTCGCCGGCATCTGCGATGAATTCGACCGGACCAGCAGTCCGCGGCAGACGGCGCAGTACCTGGAGGAGATGGGAATCGCCTATGAGAACCGGGAGGTGGATGCGAACAAGAAGTTCGACAACTCGATCACCGTGGATCTGACGGCGGAGGTGGACAGCGAGAACGACCGTCACGTAAGCGTTCGTGGCACGGTGGAAGAAGGCGTGCTGCTGATCTCGCGCATCAACGAGTTCGACAAGCTCTACTTCGAGCCGGCCGGCCCGACGCTTTTCTTCCTGTATGAGGACCGCCCTGGCGTGATCGGCACGATCGGCCGCATGCTGGCTGAGCAGAAGGTGAACATCGAGGACATGCGCAATCCGCATGACGGCGTCACGAACCGGTCACTGGCGATCCTGAAGGTCAACCAGCCGGTTCCCGCGGGGCTTATGGACGCCATCAAGGCGGAGATCCAGGCCAGGGCGGCCTTCTGCATCAAGTTCTAGGGCGTTGCCATGCCAAGAGGGAAAGTAGAGCGGTTTGACGCTATCAAGGGAACCGGCGAGATTCGGCAGGACCTTTCCGGCGAGGTTCTTTTCGTGCACGAGAGCGCGGTGCAGGGCGCGGAACTATTGCCGCTGAAGGCGGAGCAGGTCGTGTATTTCGAGATCCTGGATGGCGCTCATGGAAGGCAGGCGGTGGACGTCCGGCTGGCTGCCGGGAAAGCGGAGGGCAGCCCCGCGGGGGCTGGTGCCAGCGATACCCCGGCATCCGGGGAAAAGAAATGAAAGCCGGAACGAATGCCGGCGGTGCCACGCCACGCTTGCGCAGGCTGAAGGCCTTGAAACCTGCATCATTACGGTGATCGGCGGCGCCTGCTGAGTCTTTTGATCCGGCACTTACTCCGGAATGATGTGCCGCCGCCATCTCCGGCGAAAGAGCTCAACCTCTGGTCGAGATCAGGACGCCTGGAGCTGCATGGCGGTCATCTGGAAGGCGATGGCACGGCATTCGGGGGCTGTCTCGAGATGGCAGGGCAGGAAGTGGCGCATCGAGCGGCACAGCTCTGTCCGGGTGTCCGGGTCAAGGACCACGGTCCGCAGGGGAGCGAACGACGCGGTGCGCTGCCAGCGGCGCAGCAGCGTGCGCACCTCTCCCGGCAGGCGGGGAGCGGCAGCGAGCTCGCGTCGCCCGCTGGCGCAAGGATCGCAGACCACTCCGCCCAGGGATGCCGGGAAAAGCACGTTCTCCTCCGGAGGCAGGGCGGTTCGGCATAATGTGCAATGATCCAGATGGGGGGTGAGGCCAAGCAGGTCAAGCAGGCGCAGCTCGAACCAGAGCATCAGCAGGTCGTGCGGTGGCGGGGTTCCGTCGAGGATCGAAATGGCCGTGTCGGTGAGCTGGTAAAGCTCCGGGACATGTGCCCCGTCGGGCGTGGCGGCGGCGGCGAGGTGGCACAGGTAGCTGACGACGGCGGTGCGCCGCCAGTCCCCGCGGCAGTGTTGTCGGCGGTCGAGGGTGGCGCACTCCTTGAAGGTGTGCAGTCCGTTATGGCCGTATTCATAAAAAAGCAGCTCGCAGCGGTAGCCGAGATCGTATTCGCCGGCGCAATCCCGTTTCGGTCGGCAGGCCCCCTTGATGACGGTGGCGAGTTTGCCGAAGTCGGGCGTCAGCCAGGTGACGATATGCGAGGTGTTCGAGAAGGGGGTGACGCGCAGCGTGACCGCCTCGGTTTTGGCAATCGGGTGGTAGGACATGGCTCTCTCTACGGGGCGTGTTTCGTGATGACCCCGGCGCGGTCGCAGACGGCGAGGACCGGACAGCGGTTGCATTGCGGGTGGCGTGGTGTGCAAAGTGTCTGCCCGAAGGAGACAAGCTGGCGGTTCCAGCTCTTCCAGTAACGCTTCGGGAGGATCCGGCGCAGGGCGGTTTCGGTTTCGAGCGGCGTCCGGGTCTGCAGGAGCCCGAGGCGGTTGGAAATGCGGTGGACGTGGACATCCACGCAGATGCCGTGTTTGTCGAAGGCGACGGTGACGACCAGATTGGCGGTTTTGCGGCCAACGCCGGGCAGGCGGCAGAGATCCTCGATGGTGTCCGGGACGGTATCCCCGAAATCGCGCAGCAGGACATCGCCGAGTTCCTTGAGATGGCGGGCCTTGGTGTGGTAGAACCCGACCGGGAAAATCAGCGACTCGATCTCGCCCGTGCTCCGCCGTCGCAGATCGGCGGGCGTTTGCACCTCGGCGAAGAGTTTGCGGACTACCTGGGTGGTTGTCTCGTCGCGGGTGCGGGCGCTGAGGATGGTGGCGACGAGCACCTTGAACGGCGAGCCGGTCTGTGCCTGGATGAATTCAATGATCGGGGCGGCCTGCTTCTCGAATTCCGCCTTCAGCGCGCGATGGACAAACGGGATATCGGCGGTCTTCATGGCTTGGCGTTCCGGAGTTGGGCTGCGGCCTGGATTTCCTGCAGGATCTGCTCGGCGGCCAGGCCGGGATTGGTGGCTTCCAGGATGGGGCGGCCGACGACCAGGAACGACGCCCCGTCGGCCACGGCCATGGCCGGGGTGGCAACCCGCTTCTGGTCGCCCAGGTCGCCGCCCGCGGGGCGGATGCCGGGGGTGACGATCACGGGCTCCGCGCCGATGCGTTGGCGGAACGCGCGGATCTCGAGCGGGGAACAGACAAGTCCGTCGATACCGCAGGCGATGGCCAGTGCGCCGAGCTCGACCGTGTGCTCGCGGATATCGCGCGTTACGCCAAGCTCGGTCAGGTCGCCTTGGTCCAGGCTGGTCAGCGTGGTGACCGCGACAATGTTCATGCCCGCGGGCCGGGCCTCTGCCGCCGCGGACAGCATGGCCCGTCCGCCGCCGGCGTGCACAGTCAGCAGCGAGACGCCGTAGCCGGAGGCCGATGCGACGGCCCGTGCGACCGTGCGCGGGATATCGTGCAGCTTGAGGTCCAGGAAAATGCGCTTTCCGCGCTTTTGCAGGAACGTCAGCGCCTCCGGGCCTGCGGCCACGAACAGTTCAAGCCCGACCTTGTAATACCGGACGGCTTCGGGGAGACTCTTCACCACGTCGGGAATGGCGTCGGCAGAGGGGACATCAAGGGCGATAATCAACTCGGGGGTCATGCAGGCTCCTTTACGGTAATAATACGGGACTCCGGGTTCTGTTGCACGTCGAAATACAGTCGCAGGGTGCGGGCGGGAAGCAGTGGTTCGGCATGTTCCGCCCATTCGATGACGGTGATGCCATGGCCCTCGAAATACTCATCGAGGCCGAGGGTGTCAAGCGCGGCGGGATCGGCGATGCGGTAGAGGTCCATATGGTAGAGAGGAGGAT
>CAZGBW010000125.1:0-998 GCA_964523995.1 uncultured Victivallales bacterium
GGCAGGGGAATGGAGAACGGCAGAATCATGGTTGGCAGAATCATGGCAGGGGAATGGAGAACGGCAGAATCATGGTTGGCAGAATCATGGCAGGGGAATTGAGAACGGCAGAATCATGGTTGGCAGAATCATGGCAGGGGACTTGAGAACGGCAGAATCATAGCACATGGAGCAAGAATGCCTGTTGAATGTGATATTGCATTTAAACCTGTCTCGCAGGATGAATTCCACGCCGTGGATAAAATAGTGATGCGCCATGCATTCAATATTCATAATTTGGTGGGACGGTTTTGTGATGAGAAAATCTATCAGGAAGAGTTACTCCGGCGGTGCCGGGACAGCTTTGAGGTGCACAGGGAGGTTCTTCTTTGCGTGTCGCATCAGGATTTCTCAAAGGCTTACTATCTCGATGTGCTGGTCAATAGCGGGATTATTTATGAATTAAAAACCGTTGAGACGCTCCACAATTCTCATCAGAAGCAACTGATCAACTACCTGCTGTTGGCGGGAGTCAAGCACGGGAAACTTTTGAATTTTCGACGCGATAAAGTTGAATCACGATTTGTCTCAACTAGGCTTGAACGGAAGGACCGGGCTGTATATCGCCTGATAGATAATGACTGGAGAGGTGATGATATCGCGAGTCAGCAGTTGAGGAATATACTGGTCAATTTGCTCGCCGATTGGGGTGTTTTTCTGGATGCAAATCTATACCGTGATGCGCTCCTGTATTTCCTGGGAGGATCGGACTCCGGCACTCGACCTGTGGATATCACGATAGACGGGCGAATTGCAGGGACACAAGTAATGTGCGTATTGAATAATGGCGTTGCCTGGCATGTATCTGCCGCTCGACAACATTTGGAGACATACAAAACGCATATCACAAGGCTTTTGAACAATACAGGTCTGGAGAAAATTCACTGGATTAATTTTAATCAACGGGATGTCACGTTGAGGACAATAATTAAATGATTCTGCGGGATGTCATGTTGAGG
>CAZGBW010000125.1:1098-7639 GCA_964523995.1 uncultured Victivallales bacterium
ACAATAATTAAATGATTCTGCCGACCATGATTCTGCGGGATGTCACGTTGAGGACAATAATTAAATGATTCTGCCGACCATGATTCTGCGGGATGTCACGTTGAGGACGATAATTAAATGATTCTGCCGACCATGATTCTTCGGGATGTCATGTTGAGGACGATAATTAAATGATTCTGCTGGCCATGATTCTGTCGCAGAAAACTTATTCGCAAGGCACGCAAAATGTGTAGGATTATAGTCAACGCGCTTTCGGTGACGAACCAGAGCGGTCTGAACGTTCTGGCCGGACATCTGGGACAGCTTGTCCCGCGACTGTGCGGCACGTGTGGTTTCACGGTGCTCATCCGGGAGGACATGGCTGTCCTGAAGCGCCTGTTCGAGGGGCAGGTGGAGTGGATCGCCGCCCCGGCCTGTACCGCCCGCTGGCTTCCCCGCACGGTGTGGGAGCGTCTTCATCTCGCCCGGATTTCTAATCGCACCGGGGCGCGCTTCTATTTCACGCCCAGCGGCATTGCCGCCTCCCTTCCGGGTATCCCGCAGGTGGTGTTCTGCCAGAACCCGTGGGCGCTCGTGCCGGAGGCTCGGCGCTGGCAGGATGCCATCAAGGCGTGGCTGCAGCGCCGCGCGTACCGGCAGACGATGAAGACCGCGGACGTCATGGTGTTCAATTCGCACTTCATGCAGATGGCATACCGGGAAAACGCCGGACGTACGGAACGGCGGGGGCTTGTCGTTTATCAGGCCGTGGATGACGAGACCCGTCGCCGTGCGGAGCAGTGGCGGGACCGTCCGCGCAAGCCCGGGCAGATTCTGTGCGTGTCCGCCATGGGGCCTCATAAGAATGTGGAAGCACTGATCCAGGCGTTTTCGCAGCTTGTCCGAGGGTCTTCCGTTGCCGGATCCCAGACGTCGGGTCTCCGACCTCTGACCTCGGAGCCCTCTCTCCATCTGGTGGGATCCTGGCCCGATGCGTCGTATGAACGCAAAATCCGGAAGCTGGTCGGAGACCGGAATCTATCCAGCCGCGTTCATTTCGCCGGGTTTGTATCCCGCGAAGAACTCGACCGGCTCTATGCCGAGTCGCGCGTCTTCTGCCTGATGAGCCGTTGCGAATCGTTCGGCATCCCGGCGATCGAGGCGCAGGTGTTCGGGACGCCGGTGGTCAGCTCGAATGTGTGTGCCGTGCCGGAGGTCTGCGGGGACGGCGGCCTGTTCGTCGATCCGGATGATATAGAGGGCATCGCCGCCGCGCTGGAGCGGCTGCTGACGGATGATATCGAATGGCAGCGGCTTTCCGTGCAGGCCAGCCGCAATGCGGGGACATACACGTGGGAACGCTGTTCGGCTCCGCTGGTGGATCTGTTTGCCGGATGGCTGCATGCCGGGGTGATTCCGGGGAAGGAGCCACCATGCACGTTGCCCTGATCAACCAGTTCTATCCGCCGGCACAGGCACCGACCGGGGTCCTGTTGCAGGATCTCGCGCGGACGCTCCGGCAGCGGGGGCATCGTGTCACGGTGGTGACCTCTGCCGGGACCTATGCGCATGGAGAGGGAGACCGCGCGACGCCGGATGAGACCGGGATCGAGGTTCATCGCGTCGGTTCCCGAAGGCGGCACCGCACCGGGGTGTTTGCCAAACTGCTGGACTACGTGCGGTTCTTCCTGGCGGCGTGCCGCGTGCTGGCGGGGCTTGCGCCTTCACCGGCGGTGGTCGTCTGCATGACGACACCGCCCTTTTGCGGGGTGATTGGCGCAAGGCTTCGGAGGCGGCGCGGGACCCCTTGCATGCTCTGGTGTATGGATCTATATCCCGAGGCCATCGCCGCCAACGGATGGATCCGTTCGAACGGTCTGGCGGCCGACCTGTTGTATCGCCTGGCCCGGTGGGAGCGGACCGCGGCGGCGGCCGTGATCACGCTGGGGCCGGATATGACGATGCGGGTGAGATCCGCCGCCTCTGCCGCGACCATTGTCGAGGTTCCGGTCTGGAGCCGTCTCCGGTCCGATGATGCCGCCCAGGCGGCGGCCCGCGCCTTGCGCCGGGCGCGAGGGTGGCACGATGACGAAACCGTCCTGATGTACAGCGGGAATATGGGACGGGCGCATAGCGTTGCGCGATTTGTGGCGTTGGCGAATGCTGCTGGCCGTGCGAAGGCCGGCATCCGGTTCGTGTTCTGCGGAAGCGGGCCGTCCGCGGACGGATGGCGGGCGGCAGGCGGGGCGGCGTTTGAATGGTTGTCGCCAGTACGCGATGATCTGCTCGTTCCCCATCTGCTGGCGGCGGATGTGCACCTGCTCTCGCAGCGTGTCGGCTGGACAGGCGTAGTGGTGCCAAGCAAATACCAGGCAGCCTGCGCGCTCGGCCGGCCGGTGGTGTTCGATGGTCCGGCGGAGAGTTCGGTGGCGCAATGGATACGGGCCGGGGAAACAGGATGGGTACTGGGCGATGACGAGGCGCCGGATGCTCTTCTGGCGGCGCTGCAGAACCGCGAGCAGATTGCAGGGAAGGGGTGCAGGGCGTACCAGCAGGCGGAACGGTTATTCTCCAGCGCCGTCAATGCCGGGCGGATTGCCGATGCGATCGAGCGGATGGGAGGGACTGACGTATGAACGGTGCTCCCGAGCCCCTGCCGGTCACGGTTGTCATCCCGGTTCTGAACGAGGAACGGAATCTGCCTGCATGTCTGGCTTCGCTGGGAACCGCCTTTGCCGAGGTTCTGGCGGTGGATTCCGGCAGTGGCGACCGGACAGCGGCAATCGCTGCCGCTGCAGGCGTCAAGGTGCTGGATTTCGTATGGGACGGGAAGTACCCGAAAAAGCGCAACTGGGTGCTCCAGAACCACTCGTTTCGAACGGTCTGGGTGCTTTTCCTGGATGCGGACGAGCGGGTGACGCCTGCATTTGTGGACGCGTTGCGCCGCATGCTGCCCTCCACCGATTGCAGCGGCTTCTGGCTCCGCTTCAACAACCGGTTCCTGGGACACCCGCTGCGCCATGGCGATGTATTCTGCAAGCTGGCCCTGTTTCGCGTTGGCGCTGGCGAGTATGAGCGTTTCCCGGAAGATCATTGGAGTCATCTGGATATGGAAATCCACGAACACCCGGTACTGGCCGGTAGCATTGGCTGCATCGAAGCTCGGCTGGAGCATCACGATGATCGTCCGTACTCCGACTATGTCCGCAAGCATGAAGCCTATGCCGACTGGGAGGCAAAACGCTTCCACTGGCTGCATGGGGCTGGCGATGATGCATGGGCGTTGCTGACACCCCGCCAGCGTTTCAAATACCGCCATCTTGACCGCTGGTGGCTGGGCATGGTTTACTTCCTCGGCAGTTATGTGTTGAAGAGAGGTTTTCTGGATGGGATGCCCGGTTACCGGTTTGCCTGTTTCAAGTGTGGGTATTTTTGGACGATCCGGCGCCGGATTCTTTCGCTATGACCTGGGAATCCATACTTAAATATCCGGCGGTCTTCCTGACGGCGCTGGCGGCGGCGATGCTGCTGACGCCATTGTGGCTGCGCCTGGCCCGCAGGATCGGGTTTGTGGATTCGCCGGGCGGGCGCAAGGTGCACCATGTGCCGATGCCTCTTGGCGGCGGCCTTTCCGTCGCGCTTGGTTTTCATGCGGCCTGCGCGGTGGTTTTCCTGTTCCCGTGGTCACCCTTTGCGGGACAGATCTCGATCCAATGGTGGTGGCGTTTCCTGCCACTTACCGCCGGTGTGCTGCTGCTGGGGCTGCTGGACGACCGGTTCGGCATGCGGCCGGTCGTGAAACTGGTCGGGCAGGTCCTGCTGGCGTCCGCGGCCTACGCCCTCCATATCCGCATCCAGAATGTGCTCGGCATGGCGGTTCCGGAGTGGGTCAATTTCGCCGGCACGGTGCTCTGGTTCCTGGTGATGATGAATGCGTTCAATCTCATCGACGGCATCGATGGTCTCGCGGCCGGTATCGGACTGATCGCGGCGGTCGGCATCGGCCTGTCGCTCGTTTTTCGCAAGAGTCCGGGTGATGTGCTGCTGTTCCTCGCCTTTGCCGGCGCCTGCCTGGGATTCCTGCGTTACAACTTTTATCCGGCGCAGGTCTTCCTGGGGGATGCCGGCAGCCTGTTCATCGGATTCACGCTGGCGGCGCTGTCCATCTCCACCAGTTCCAAGGGGCCGGCCGTGGCGGTGATCGGCATGCCCCTGCTGGCGATTGGCGTCCCGCTTTTCGATACCTTGCTGGCCGTCTGGAGGCGGTCGGTGCGGCACCTCCTTGGCAACGATCCATCTACGGGCGCGCTCGCCGTATCGCTCGAGACCGGCGATGCGGAACATCTGCATCATCGGCTCCTGAACGCGGGACGCCAGCACAACGAGGTCGCCTGGCTGCTTTATGGCGGAACCGCCCTGCTGGGCGCGACCGGCGTCCTGGCATCGGTCTTCTACGACCGGGCGATCGGCATCCTCGGCCTTGGTTTCGTGATCGCGTCCTATACGGCGTTCCGGCACCTGGCCTGGATTGAGCTGCAGGACAGCGGTGCGGTGGTTCTCAAGGGGATCAACCGCCCCGTCAGGCGTAACCGCACCCTGCTGTATTACCTGGCGGTTGATGTGGCGGTGCTGAATCTGGCATGGCTTGCGAGCGTTTTGCTGCTCGATCTGCAGGACGGCGTGCAGGATGCGCCCCTGAAAGTCATGTGGCTGAAAGCGGTGCCGATTGATGTGGTGGTCCCGTTCCTGATGCTGGCATTGTTCCGGTCCTACACCCGTGTCTGGTATCTGGCGCGAATTGCGGAGTATGTGGCCACCGGGATGGCCGTGCTGTTCGGCGCGGCCTTGGCGTGTACGCTGAACCTGATCAGCGTTCCCTCCGGACCGGTGCTGTGGCAGACCGTCCTGCACCATGTCGTCATGGCCGGCATTGCAACCCCGGCGGTGGTCGGAGCGCGGGCGGCCCTGCGGGTGGTGCAGGATCTGATGCAGACCTTCGCCGATCATACACCGGATAATATACGGCGGGGCGAGCGGGCGTTGATCTGGGGTGCCGGCTATCGCACCACCCTCTTTCTGCGGCAATGCACCTTTGACAAGCATCGCGCCCGTCCCGTCCATGTGGTCGGGATTGTTACCGAGGAAGATGCCATGCGCGGGCATTTCGTGCATGGGGTTCGTGTGCTCGGCAATATGCAGGCGTTGGCCTCCCTCGCGCGGGCAAGGGAGATAGAGACGGTGTACATCGCGGAAGCGGTTGACGACCAGGTTCGCGAGCGGATCCGCAGGGCCCTTCGCGGAACCGGCGTGCGCGTGATCCAGTGGAACATCACCGAAGAGGTCCTGGATGTATGACTTCCTGGAATGGACACGCATCGCGTTCCGGTACCAGCATGGTCTCGGGGAATCCCAGGAGCCGCAGCCTCCGTCATTGATCCCGGACGATGCGATGTTCCGGCAGGCCTGCCGGCATCGGGTGGCAGGACTGTGGGCGGCGGAGCTGGTTCCTGACTGGAAGCACTATGCGTACGGGCAGGCACAGCATGCCGTCCGCTGCGCGCTGGAGGCGGAACGGATCTACGGGCATCTGCAGCGGAGTATTCCCGATATCGGGATCGTCAAGGGACCGGCCCTGGCGGTCCAGGCCTGGCCGCAACACGGTCTGCGCCATTTCGACGATCTGGATTTCCGCTGCGGGAAAGCGCAGTTCCGACGGCTGCGGGAGGCCTTCGGTGCGCTGGGGTACCGGCCCGCCATCGAGGATCCGAACCATCAGGAGAATCTATGGTCTTTCGGCTGGGGGGTTGCCTTCGCGCGCGCCGACGGGTTCCTGGTGGAGTGCAATCACCGCATGTTTCCGCCGCACTACCCCTGGCCGACCCGGCTGGACAGGGCCGACGCGGGAGTCTGGAACCTGCTGACGCTGGAGAGGCAGAAGGTGCTGACGCTGGATCCGGCCCCGCATCTTCTTCTCTGCTGCCTGCATGCCATCTGGCATGGGTGGGAGCGCCTAAGCTGGGCGGCGGACATTGCCGGGTTGCTGGTCCGTTACCCGGAGGTGCTGGACGATGCGCGGAGGTTGTCCGGGGCGTCGGGGTTTCCGCGCCGCGCACTGGATAGCGCCTGCCGGGTCGTGAACGGGCTGTTCGGTCCTCTGCCAGGCTGGTCCGGGCGAACGCCTGCCGTGGATGCGGATCGGATGGAGGCGGCGGCCCTGTTGATGCGGGCGGATGGTGCTGGCGGGTTCGCGCTTGCGCGTCATCTCCAATACCGTTTGTATAACAACCGGGAGCGCATCGGCTGTACGCTGCGGCGGTTGTTGATCCCCGGTGACCTGGATTTCCGGCGCTGGTCCCTTCCCTCCAGGCAGCGCCATGCCTACTGGATCCTCCGCCAGTTCCGCCAGCTTGGTATTCTCCAGATCGCGTTGAGAGAGTAAGAAGCAGCGCCGAATATTTCAATGGGGGCGTGGCCGGAAGGGCCATAAGGGACACACTTCAACCTTCAACCTTCTCTTCCACCAGCCATTTGCCGAGGTTGCGCTCTTTTTCGCTGAACTCGA
>CAZGBW010000126.1:0-7628 GCA_964523995.1 uncultured Victivallales bacterium
CCGCCCCCATCCACATGTCCTCCCACGACACCCCGTAGATATCCCCCTGGAAGAAGTGATTCAGATCAATGTTGATGTACTGCTGGAAACGCGTCAGGATCACGATACCGGAGGCGAAAAGCCCCGTGTAGACAATGCCGATGGACGTATCCTCCGAGATCCGCTTCACCCGGCTGAGTGCGCTGATGGACACCGAGGTCAGCACCGCCGCCACCAGGGCACCGATCAGCAATCCGCCGGACGTGAACCCGCCGGGAAGCAGCGCGTTCATCACCAGATAGCCGACACCGACCCCCGGTAGTAGCGCATGGCTCATGGCATCGCCGATAAAGGCCATCCGGCGCAGGACGATATAGCAGCCCAGCACGGCGCAGGCCGCCGCGAGAATCGAGCCCCCCAGGACGCCCTTGAGAAAATAGGCGTGCGTCCAGGGCTCCGCAAGTGCATTCCAGATCGCATTCATTGGTTCCAGCTCAACTTTCGCAGATTACCACCATAGACCTCCACGAGAAGGTCCGGCGTCATCACCTCTCTCGGCGGGCCATAGGCATACAGCCGCCCGTTGACAATCACCACCCGGTCAAAGAACTCGGCCGCCGTCTCCAGATCGTGATGCACCACCATGACCGTTTTCCCCTGCGCCTTCGAGGCCGCCAGGAGTCCCGCGATGGCCCGTTCTGTCGCGGCGTCTACCCCCGCGAACGGCTCATCCAGCAGCAGGATCTCCGACTGCTGCGCAAGCGCCCGCGCCATGAAAACCCGCTGCTGCTGCCCCCCGCTGAGCTGGCCGATCTGCCGGTGGCGGAACTCGATCATCCGCACATCCTCCAGGGCGCGCGCCGCGATCGCGAAGTCCGCCTTGCCCGGTGAACGGTACCACGGGGTAAACCCGTAGCGGCCCATCAGCACCACATCCCAGACCGTCACCGGGAAACTCCAGTCGATCTGGCTGCGCTGCGGCACGTAGGCCACGCGCCCCTGCGCATTCTCCATCTCCACGCCAAAAAGACTGACCGTGCCGAAGTCGCGGTCAACAAACCCCATGACGGACTTGATCAGCGTGGATTTTCCCGCCCCGTTCGGGCCCAGGATGCCCACAACCATTCCCTTCGGCACCTCCAGGGAAACATCCACCAATACCGGTTTGTTCTGGTACGAGACGGTCAGGTGATCAATCGAGATTGCCGGTACTTCACTCATGCCCGCGCTCCTCTCCTGTGCCGCCGGACGCGCTCCCCGATACCGGATGCAGGGAAAACGAGGCCGTTCGCGAAAGCACCGACCCAGCCTCCGCCCAGAGCGTGCGCTCGTCACACAGCACCCCGTCTTCCCGGAACACCTCGACCCGCACCCCGCACGCCATCTGCACGTCCGCTTCCGATGGCGTGGCCATGATAAAAATCGCCGCCTTCGCTCCGCTCAGGGCAACCCCCTCCAGGATCACCGGATCGCCGCGACGCCAATCCTCGGTCCGTGAACACAGGACCCGGTCGCCCGCGCGCACCAGCAGCCGCACCGGGTCCTCGTGGCCAGGTGTTTGCAACGCAAAGGGATCGCGCTCCGCATCAAACGTCCCCGTCAGCCGCAGCCGGTACAGCCCCCCTGCCGCCTCTTTTGCGGGCACAACCGCGTGATCCGCCTCTTCCGACCTCCCGGTCAGCAGCGACTGCGCCGCACCGACCAGTCCGAAGATCATCAGGAACACCAGCAAGGAGGCGGCAAATCTCATAATCCCCCCAGCCCGTTCACGATAATCAACGTATTCTCCCGCATCATGCCGATATACGATTCGCCCGCGCTGCCCGCCCCGCCCATGGCATCGGAGTAAAGCTGCCCCCCGATGGCAACCCCCGCCTCGGCCGCGATCTGCTCGAGCAGCTTCGGGTTCACCGACGTCTCGACGAAAATAGAGGGCACCCCGAACTCGCGCACGGAGTCCACTACCGCGCGCCGACGCCCGGGCGTCATGCCGCCACCGATCTCGCTGCCCGTGGACCAACCGACCGGGCTGCGCACCTTGAAACCGTATCGCGTCCCGTAGTAATTGAAGGCGTCATGACTGGTCACCAGCACCCGGCGCGCCTCCGGAATCGCCGACACACGCTTCTGGATCCACCCGTCGAGAGCGCGCAACTGCTGAAGGTAGAGTTCCGCGCGGACCCGGTACCGCGCCGCATTGGGCGGATCCACCGTCACCACCCCCTCCAGGATGTTGTTCACATACACGGCCGCGTTACGCGGATCGAACCAGGCATGCGGATCATCCACCGTCTTGCCGTCATAATCCAGCGAGAGCGGCGGAATGCCGTCGGTGCTGGTGACCAAGGGCCGGTTGCCGTTATCGCGAACCAGCGTTGCCATCCAGTTCTTGCCCTCCAGGTGGAGACCGTTCTGCACACACAAGTCCGCGTCGGCCACCCTGCGGCTGTCCGCGGGTACCGGCTGGTAGCCGTGCGGGTTGACGCCGGGCCCCAGGATGCAGAAGACCTCCCAGTCATCCCCCGTGATCTGACGCGTGAAATCCGCCGTCTGCGTCGTGGAACAGACCGCCCGCAGCCGCTGCCCCGGTTCCGCCGCCACGCACACACCCACCGCCAGCAAGGCCCCTGCCGCTGCCAGCCATAGACTCTGTCCTACGATTCGCATATTCCTCCATACTATTCATACCGGTGCCAAGCGCATTCCGGATTCTGTTTTATCACGGGCATGGATCATAACCGGTTTGGAACCGCCCTGCAAGCCTGCCTTGACAGCACGCTTGAAACCCGTGAAACTCTTCCGGCATGGACGTCTGCCGGTTTTCCACAGGGCTCAAGGGGCTGGATAGGATTCTCAAGGGGGTCCTGCCCGGCGACAACGTCGTCTGGCAGGTGGATCGCCTGGAGGACTACCAGTCGCTGGTCACCCCGTTCGTCGCCGAGGCCGTCACCACAGGGCGTCCGGTGGTCTACTTCCATTTCGCCAGCGGCGATCCGCTCATCCCCGCGTCCCCCGATGTCATCACACGCACCTTCTCCCCGAAGGACGGCTTCGATCCCTTCCTCGGCAATATCCATGAGACCATCCGCGATGCCGGCCGCGGCGCCCATTACGTGTTCGACTCCATCTCCGAACTGGCCAACTGCTGGTATTCCGACGTGATGCTCGGCAATTTCTTCAAGCTGACATGCCCCTACCTCTTCGACCTCGAGACGCTGGCCTACTTCGCCCTCTTCCGGAACCACCACAGCGCCTACGCCATCGATCCGATCATGGAAACCGCGCAGATCTTCCTGGATGTCTACAGCCATGAGCACATCTACATCCGCCCGATCAAGGTCCAGCACCGCTATTCCGCCACCATGAACATGCTCCACCGCCGCCAGGGCGACAGCTTCACCCCGGTGTCCGACAGCGCCGTCATCGCCGGGATCCTGACCTCCGCCAAATGGTCCGGCCTGCACGCCGACCGCACGCCCGGCTTCTGGGAACGGGCGTTCCTCGAAGCCCAGGAAGTCAAACGGCAGGTGCAGGACGGACTGCGACCGCCGGAAGCCGAGCAGCGGTCCTTCGAAAGCCTTGTCCCGATGATCATCACCCGCGATGCCAAGATGGCGGACCTCGTCCGCCGGCATCTCACACTCGACGATATCCTCGACGTGCGGCGCCGCATGATCGGATCCGGACTGATCGGCGGAAAGTCCGTCGGCATGCTGCTCGCCCGCGCCATCCTCAAACAGAAGAGCCCCGACCTGTACAGGCAGCTCGAGGCACACGACTCGTTCTTCATCGGTTCGGACGTGTTCTATTCCTTCCTGGTGCGCAACGGGATCTGGTGGACCCGCCAGAAACAGCGCGATTCGGATGACTTCTACGAGAACGCCACGCGCGGCCGCCGCCTGATCATCACCGGCGCGTTCTCGGATCAGACCCTGCGCATGTTCCAGGAAATGGTGGACTATTTCGGCCAGTCCCCCTTTATCGTCCGTTCCAGCTCCCTGCTCGAGGACAACTTCGGGAACGCCTTTGCCGGCAAATACGAGAGTGTCTTCTGCGCCAACCAGGGGCCGCGCTCGCAGCGCATGGAGGACTTCCTCGCCGCCGTGAAGGCCATTTACGCCAGCTCGATGAGCGAACGGGCCCTGCATTACCGCGCCCGACGCGGCATGCTCGACCAGGACGAGCAGATGGCGCTGCTGGTCATGCGCGTTTCCGGACGCACCTGCGGACGCCGCTTCTATCCGCCCGTCGCCGGCGTCGGCTTCTCGTTCAACCCCTACGTCTGGAACAAGGCGATCGACCCGGCCGCCGGCGTCATCCGCCTGGTCTTCGGCCTCGGCACGCGCGCCGTGGACCGCACCGACGACGATTACACCCGGCTGGTCGCCCTCAACGCCCCCGACCGCCGCCCGGAGCACAGCCCCGACGAGGTGCGCCGCCATGCCCAGCGCCGGGTGGACTACATCGACCTCGACGCCAACCATCTCACCTCCGGCGATTTCCACGATATCTTCCCCGAGCTGGATGCGGCCTGCCTCAACCTGCTCGCCCCCGTGGACGCCGACGCCGTCCGCCGCGCCCGCGAGCAGGGAGAACAGGGCGATTCCGATGGCCCGCCGCGTGTGCTCACCTTCGATCCGTTGTTGCAGAAAACCGGCTTCGTCCCCGCCCTGCGCGAGATCCTGACCACCCTGCAGGACGCCTATCAACATCCGGTGGACATCGAGTTCACGGCCAATTTCGACGAGCATGACCAGTTCAGGATCAACCTCGTCCAGTGCCGCCCGCTGCAGGTGCAGGGCAGCGAATCGGTTGACATGCCGTCCATCGCCATCACGCCGGAGGATGTCATCATTGCCGCGCACAGCGCCATCATCGGCCAGAGCCGGGTCACCGCCGTGGACACGTTCGTCTACGTGGTGCCCGCCGTCTACGGCACGCTGCCGATCCGCGACCGGCATGCGATCGCCAGCCTGCTGGGGCGGATCAACAAGGCGCTGAAGGAGCGCAATGCCGACGCGGTGACCCTGCTGCTCGGCCCTGGACGCTGGGGAACGTCCAGCCCCTCGCTCGGCATCCCGGTCACGTTCGGTGACATCAACGGGGTCTCGGTGATCGGCGAGATCGTCGCCATGCATGAGAATCTCGTTCCCGATGTATCGCTCGGCACGCACTTCCTCAGCGAGCTGGTCGAGATGAACATGCTGTACCTGGCCATATTCCCCGACCAGCCCGGAAGCGTGCTCAACGAAAGCGTATTCATGAACGCGCGATCCTCGCTGACCGAGCTCGTGCCGGAGGCCGCCCCCTGGGCGCACGTCGTGAAAGTCGTCATGGCCACCGCTATCGCCCCGCCCGGCAGGACCATCATTCTCACCGCCGATGCCCGCGAGCAGCATGTCAACTGCTTCTTCACCCGCGCCGACACCAGCGGAGAGGATCCATCCGGACAGGGCTGCATGGCTTAAGCCACCGTCTTAGCGATTATCACGCGTTTTCATGCATTTGTGGGACTTTTTAGATGCGTTTGCCCTGATTGTTCTTGCTTGACGACTGAACCCTGGGTGCCTAGCGTGTATTTTCAATGAGAGCGATCCTTCAGTCTGGGTCCATCGGGCGTGCTTGCGCTGCGAATCTCATTGAGCGAAGCGGGGCGCCCGCGACTCCTGGAAAGCGTTTTTCGATCAGTGCTTTTCTTTTCGGCGGACTTTTCTTGCTGCCGCTGGCGATGGGACTGCCCTTTGCCGGGCGCGTACCACTGGATACATGGGAAGGCCGGTATGACACGCTGCTACTCGGAACTGTCGCAGGAGCGGCGGCAAGCTTCTGGTATGCCTGCCAGGAGAGGACCCTGCGCGATGCCTTCCGACTGCTGCTGCTGGCGTTCCTGTTGGCCTGGGGCGCCGAGATACTCGGTGCGCATACGGGGTTCCCGTTCGGTGCCCGCTATGCCTATCAACCGGCCTTCCGGCCGCATCTTCCCGGGGGAATCCCGCTGGCCATCCCGCTGGCCTGGTACGTGCTGTTGCGCATCCCGCTGACGTTGCTCCGTCGCTGGCCCTCCGAGTCGCACTCAAGGTGCCGTGCCCTGCGTAAAGCGTCGGCCTGCGGCCTGTTCATGGCGGCCTGCGGGTATTTCCTGGATCCCCTCGGACAAGCCTTTGGCCTTTGGACATTCGCTGCCCGCGGTCCGGGGCTCACGGCCAGCAACGCGCTGGGCTGGGGACTGGTGGGGGTGGTGATCGTGCTCGCGGCGCAGGCCGGCCACCGTGAATCGGACGGACGACGCCTACCTGCCGGCATGGAAACGATTGCCGTAACGGTGCCCGCGCTCTTCATGGCGCTGGCCTACGGCGCTTCGTTCAACCGGCTGGGCACGGCGCTCGAGCCCGCGCTGGCGCTCACCACAATGGCTCTGTTCTGGTCGGCATGGTGGAGGTCCCGGCAGGACATGCCGGCTTGCGTCGGCCCGGCTTCAGCGATACCGCCAACGGAGGTGTAAACCATGTTCCGTTACGCCTATCTGCAGGGAGTTCTCTTCTGGCTGATTCTGTGGTTTACGCTCTTCCTGCTCTGGCCAGGCCAGCGGCGGGCGCTGCTGGCCGCGGGTCTTCTATTTGCACCGCTTGGGGTCATTCTCGCCTACTGGTCTCTCGACGATTACTGGCACCCGGACTACGTTCTGGCGTTTGTCCTGGCCAGCCGGCGTTTCGGCGGAGGTGAAGACTTGGTACTGGGGTTTGCCCTCGGTGGTCTATCGGCTGGCGTGTTCGAGCGTGTCGGTGAGCGAGTGTTAGGCTGGGAGCCGTTGCCAGCGGTTAGCGGCCGGACCCTAACGCGGGTTGCGGCCTGGCTGACCTGCGGTGCGGCGGCCTTCGCGCTGACGCATGCGCTTGCCGACTGGAACTCGGCGCATGCCATGCTGGCCTCGGGGGTGCTGGTAGCCACTGTGATGCTGGCCTCACAACCCCATCTTGCGATTCCGGCGCTGACGCTGGCGCTGCTGGCATCGGTGGCTTACGAGGCATTCTACGTCTGGATTTTCGTGCCGATCCACCCCGGCGTTTTCGAGGCTTGGTGGGACCTGTCCTCCACTTGGGGGTGGCGGGTGTACGGCGTGCCGCTCGAGGAAATCGCTTGGGCTGGCGCCACGATGCTGCTGGCCGGCCCGCTGCTGCGCTGCTGCGCGCCGAGGCCAGCCCGGTCTGGTGTCCGGGCTCCGGACCGAGGTGAGGCGGAAGGAGGAGAGAGGTTGTTGACCACCGAGAACGAAGCCTTGGCAGCCTCACGGCGGGAGGTCCGTTATCACATCGGTGTGATCCCGGACGGCAACCGCCGCTGGGCGCGCGCACGCGGCTTGGCCGATGCCGCCGGACACGCCGCCGGCGCCGGGGCCATGGAGATGTTCATCCAATGGTCGACAGCCCATCCCGCAATCCGCGAGATCAGCATCTACGTGCTCTCGGAAGAGAACTTCCAGCGCACGGCCGTTGAACTCGACTGGCTTTATGAGATCTATGTGCGCGAACTGCACAAGCTAATGACCTCCGAGGAACTGAAGCGCCACGGCGTGCGCGTGCGGATGGTCTCCACGGCACCGCGCCGCCTGCCGTCCGCTCTCCTCGATATCTGCCGCCAGCTGGAACGGG
>CAZGBW010000127.1:0-1853 GCA_964523995.1 uncultured Victivallales bacterium
AGGTCCTCTGACCCGGCTGGCAGCCGACCGCCGCTGGCGCCAGAGCAGCCAGAGGAAACGGGGGTTGCCGATCAGGTAGCGACGCCAGAGCCGCCGGGGTTCCTTGCACAGCCGGTAGAACCACTCCAGCCCGCCGCGCTGCATCCAGCGCGGGGCCTGGTCCAGCCGCCCGGCATGGAAGTTGAACGCCGCGCCGACCGCGATAAGCACCGGCGCCTCCAGATTACCCCGGAACTCGCCCATCCACAGGTCCTGCTTCGGCGTCCCCAGACCGACCCACACCACATCGGGGGCTGCCCGGTTGATGCGCGCCGCCATCGCGTCCTTCTCCCCGCCGGTCAGCGCACGGAACGGGGGCGAGATGCGCTCGACCACCTGCAGTCCTGGAAATCGGGTCTTCAGATTCCGTTCCAGCGCCTCCAGCACATCCGGTGCGCCGCCGTAGAGACAGTGCCGCAGGCCCGCGCCAAGCCCCGCCTCGCAGATGGCCAGCATCAGGTCCGGCCCGTAGCAGCGCTGCACATTCGCCGCCGGAAACGCCTGCCGCCCCAGCCACACCAGCGGCATCCCGTCCGGTACGGCCAGCGTGCCGCCGTTGACGCTCGCCGCCATGACCGGATCGTCCACGCATTCGAGCATGGTATGCACCGTGCAGACGTTGACATACCCCCGCTCGCGGTCCTGCACCATCTGCAGCACCCGCTCGACCACCCGAGCCGGACCAACGGCGCTGATCCCAACCGCCAGTACCCGGAACCGCGGCACCGCCCTGTCGTCAACCGCGTTCATGGACAGCCTCCCGGGATTCCGCGAAGCAAGCCGCGGTAGACCGCTAATGTCTCCTCCACTGATCGCGTCCAGTTGTAGCGCGCGGCCAGCACATCCCGGATCGTGGCCTGCTGGCTCGCGGGCATCTGGAGACACGCGTCCAGCGCCGCGCCGAACGACGCGTCGGACACCCCGTCCCAGCCGCCGGGCAGGCCGTCGAGGACCTCCGCCATGGAGGCGACATTCCGGAAGCACACCGGTGTATTCACGGAATACGACTCCAGCAGCGGAAGCCCGAATCCTTCAATCTCGCTGAGAACCACCAGCGCCCGGCTTCCTGCAATCCGCTCCATGAGATCGCCGAAGGGTAACCGGCCGACAACGTCGAGAGAGAGGTGGCGGGGCGGGTGAAACCCGGGAATGTCGTCCAGGCGCCCGATACCGGATACCGTTACCCGCTCGGAGAAGCCCCTGGCCAATGCGTATGCATCAAGCCTCCTCAATGTCTCCGCGGTCGCCTTGTGGGGAAGGGAAGACCCGATCACCATGATCCCGTCTCGCGGCTGCTCCGGCGGCACGGTCCGGGAATTGAACCCGGCGGAGGGAATCACCGTCAGCGGCGGACAACGGGGCGACAGCCGGTTCAGGCATTGCGCGCTGAAGGCGGACACGGTGATGACATGGTCGGAACGGCGGAGCGCACGCCGCAGCAGTGCATCAAAATAGGCCATCTTGAGCCGCGGGAAATAATCAGGATAATGCTGCCGGTAATAGGGGATGATGGTGTCATGGATCGTGACCAGCCGTCTTACACCCGAAGGCAGCCATAGTGGCAGGAACCCCTTCGGGAAATGGATCAGGTCCGGACGCTGACTCCTCGCCAGCCAGGGCGCAATCCCATGATCGGACGCCAACCGCCGGAACCCGGTGCCGAAGGCCCCCTCCACGCAGACCACCCGCATCCACGACGGCAAGGCGGCGGGGACAAACGCATCCCGGTTTGCGTTGCTGACCCAGAGCACCACCTCGAATCCGGGGAACGGCGATTCCGCGATCCCCCGCACGAGATTCGCCGAGTAGTGGAA
>CAZGBW010000127.1:1953-7575 GCA_964523995.1 uncultured Victivallales bacterium
GGTCGCGACGACGGGACCCGCCAGCGCGTCATCCACGGGGTCGATTGTAAAACCGCGCGACCGACGGTATTCCTCCAAGTCCGGGAAGCAATGAATGACGGGGCGGTCCAGCAGCAGGAAATCAACCGCCACGCTGGATATATCACTGATCAGCAGGCCGCACCCTCCAAGCAGCTCGTACAGGGACAGCCCCCGCGCAAGCAGCCATTCATCATCAACCGTCTTCAGGTGACTGCGGTCCGGGGCCTCCTCAAAGGCGGCCATCGGGTGCGGCTTGACCAGCATCATGGCGGAATGGGCGGCAAGAAAATCATTCAGGGCATCCGCATTGACATGCACCGGGCCGAAGACACCGCCCTCCGCATTGCCGTCAACCCGGAGATCCCCCCGGACGCTCTTCCGGTAGGTCGGAAGCCAGACCACCAGGTTCCGGATCCCGGAAGAACCCCTGATCCCGAGTTTTCCCCTGACGACAGCCGGATCGGAGAACAGGCGGTCATTGCGGGGAAGACCGGTGACCAGGACCTCGCCATGCGGGCACATCGCCTTGCGCATGATCTCCGACCAGAACGGGGAGGTTGCCAGGATGTATCGCGAGTCGATCCCCTCGTCGCCCTCCAGCATCCATCCGATCCGCTTGATCGGCATCCCGTGCCAGACATTGACAGAAACAACATTATCCGGAAAACGCCGCATGAAACAGCGATGCGTGAAGAAAACGTACCGCGCCGAGAGAAACCACAGGAGCGCGGCCAGCGACCCTTTCGTTATGCAGCGCAGCCTCGGGTCCAGGCTGTCGAACACCAGGGGGGAGACCGAGGCGTCGGTCATCAGCACGATAATGCGGGTTACCTGGTAATCCACAAGTACCCGCGCCAGAGCCCGGCTGTTGTCCTCGCCGTCCGGCCAGCCCCAGATCACGGCATGGTTCCGTTTCGGCGTGATACGGTAAAGCAGGAAGAACAGGGTTCGGCAAAACTCTTTAATCATATGGCATTACCCGCGGCTGCCGAAACCCGGCACGGGGGTCCCGCTTAATACGGACTTGATGGCCGTGGTGCTTATCCCCTCGGTCCGCGGAAGATAAACAACCTGGCAATAGGGTTTCAGGAAGTCAAACCGCCCTGTCCAGTCGTCACCCATCACGAGAATGTCAATCCGGTGGGTCCGGATATCCCCGATCTTCTGTTCCCAGCAGGCCTCCGGGATAACCTCGTCCACATAGCGGATGGCGGCGACCACCAGTTTTCGCTCCTCATAGGTGTAAAACGATTCCTTGTTCTTGACGGCGTTGAATTCGTCGGTCGAGAGCGCGACCACCAGGTAATCCCCCATCGCCCTGGCGCGCCGCAGCAGGTTGATGTGCCCGGGATGGAGCATGTCGTAGGTCCCGTATGTGATCACCCGTTTCATAAATGCTTGATTGCACCCCCCTTGCCACGGCCTGTCGTCGCGGTGATTCGAGCGAGGGAAAAATGCCACGTTCAATGCTGATAATCAAGGGAAACGTCCAGGCCTAGAAGGATTCCCGCCTCTGGGGGCCCTCTGGCCCCGCCAGCGGCAACTGTCACATGACACCGTCGCGCTTGACGACGACGCCCCGTTTCCGCTAGCGTTTCCAGCATGAAAACGCTTCATCAGACCGGTTCCAGCGGACGCGTGCCCGCGCCTCCTGAAAAGCGATTTTCCATCCGTGATCCTGCCCGACGGCGGACACCAGGAGGTGACCGGTGATTCCGTTTCTCCGCCCCGTGGATCAAGTCAGCGAGAAGGAGACTGAACGCGGGCTGACGATGCTGATCCTCGACGGCATCTTCGCGCAAATCATGGGCGTCCTGATTGGCGGCGCCTTCATCGTGGCTTATGCCCTGAAGATCGGTGCCACCAACAAGATCATCGGACTGCTGGCGGCCATCAGCCCCCTCGCCCAGATCCTGCAGATTCCGACCATTTTCCTGATCGAGAAGATCCGCTACCGCAAGTTCCTGGTGATTCTCACGGTCGTGCTCGGCCGCTGCCTGTGGCTCCTGATCGCCATGCTGCCATGGCTCGCGCCACGCGGCCTGTGGATGCCGCTGTTCATCTCCGCGCAACTCGTGTATTACGCGCTGAGCGCAGTCGCCGGCTGCTCGTGGAACTCATGGATTCGCGACTTCGTTCCCGAGAAGCTGATGGGCGGCTATTTCGCCAAGCGCGCGGCGTGGCTTACGGCGTTCGGCGCCGCGATCAGCATCGCGGCGGGCATCGCGGCCGCGCGTTTCGAGAAGCCGGCGTCCATGCCCGAGGCCGCACCGCAGGTGCAAGTGGAAATCGCCCAGACGGCTCCCCCGCAAGTCATGCAGGCCGACAAGAGTACGGAGGTCGTGCGCCGGGAAGTGCTCGTCTACTGCCTGATCATCGGCGTCGGCACGGTCTTCGGCCTGATCGGAAGCCTGTTCCTCGCCGCGGTCCCCGAACCCCGAATGGCGCCAGCGCAGAGCGCCAGCATCCTGACGATCCTGGCGGAGCCCTTCCGGGACCGGAACTTCCGCATGCTCCTCGTTTTCCTCGGCTGGTGGAGCTTCGCGATGAACCTCGCCGCGCCGTTCTTCGTGGTCTACATGCTCAAGCAGCTCCATCTCGGCATGGGCTGGGTGATCGGACTCTCCGTCGTCAGCCAGGCGTTTAACGTTTTCTTCTTCAAGGTGTGGGGCCGATTGGCCGACCGGTTCTCGAACAAATCCTGCCTGATGGTTTCGGGAACGCTGTTCGTGTTCAGCATCGCGCTGTGGCCGTTCATGACGATGCCGGACCCCCACTTCCTGACACTGCCGCTGTTGATCGTCTTCCACGCGCTCGCCGGGATGTCCACAGCCGGCGTCGGGCTCTGCGCGGGCAACATCGCCCTCAAGGCGGCACCCTACGGCCGTGCAACGGCGTACCTGGCCGTGAACGCACTCGTGGGCGGTGCCGCGGCCATCGTGGCCCCGCTCATCGCCGGCACTACGGCGGACTGGCTGGAAAGCCAGCAACTCAAGCTCACGTTCACCTGGATTGCGTCCGGCCGCCAGTTCCTTCTGCCCGCCCTCGATATCCGGGGGCTGGATTTCGTCTTCGCGGCCTCGTTCCTGCTGGGGCTGTTTGCCCTGCACCGGTTGCTCGCGGTCAAGGAAGTCGGCGAGGTCGAGGAAGCCGTCGTGCGCGAGCAACTGATGCTCGAAATGCGCAAAGTCGTGCGCCATGTGTCCAACGTGGCCGGCATCCGGCAGATCACTCACTTCCCCTACATGGTTCTGCGCTATGTGTTCCGCTCCTCGACGGCCACCGGTGACTGATCAGTTGGAGGCGTCTGTCCTGGGGAAACGTCCGCCGCGCAAACCGGCGCCGCCGGATGCTTCGGGGGTTGTTCTCCCGGCGGCAATCGGATACAGTGCCGCCATGAAAACAAATGACTCAGCCGGCGCGGTGCGCCTGACTCTGCAACCGGGGCGCGAGAAACCGGTCCTGCACGGGCATCCCTGGATCTTCGAGGGCGCGCTGAAAACCCGCCCGGTCTGCGGTCCGCAAGGCACCGCCGCCGAGGTCCATGATGCGGGCGGGAACTGGCTCGGACGCGGCCTGCTCTGTCCCGCGGGCGCGCTCGCGGTCCGCCTGCTTTCCCGCCGCATGGACGAACCGCTTGACGCCTCCCTTTTCGCCAACCGCACCCGCGAGGCCTGGCTCCGGCGCGAGCGGCTCTGGCAGCGCGAACCGGCCACCCGCGAACGCTCCAACGCCTGGCGCCTGATCCATGCCGAGGCCGATGGACTGCCCGGCATCGTGGCCGACCTCTACCATGACGTCCTCTCCCTGCGCGTCGGCTGCAGCGCCATGCAGCCCTGGCTGCCGGCCGTCATCGAGACCCTGCGGCCCCTGTGCGGCGCGCGCGAGGTGGTCGTCACCGCCGATGGCGATGCCGCCGGGCGCGAACCGCTCGACGCGGCCGCCCTCTCCGCGCTCGGGACCACCCCCGCCGCGACGGCGGAGATCATCGAGAACAACCTGCGGTTCCACGTGGACTGCGGTACCGGCCAGAAGACCGGCTTCTTCGTGGACCAGCGCGACAACCGCGCCCGCGTCGCCGCCTATGCCCGCGGGGCGGACATGCTCAGCGTCTACTGCTATACCGGGGCCTTCGAGGTCGTCGCGGCCGCCGCCGGCGCACGCAGCATCCTCGCGATCGACCGCTCCCAGCCCGCCCTGGAACGGGCGCAGGCGCACCACACGCTGAACGGGCTGAAAACCCCCGTGCAGTTCGAATGCGCCGACGCCCCGGTTGCCCTGCGCCGCCTGCGCGACCGGGCGCAATCCTTCGATCTGATTGTGCTCGATCCACCCCGGCTGGTCGGCAGCGAAGCCCAGCGCGAGAAGGGCATGCGCGCCTACAAGGACATCAACCTGCTCGGCATCAAACTGCTCCGCCCCGGCGGCATCCTCGCCACCTTCTCCTGTTCCGGCCTTGTCAGCGCTGCCGACCTGCAGCGCGCACTGGCCTTCGCCGCCGCCGATGCCGGCCGCAACGTCCGCATTCTCGAATCGCTCAGCCAGCCGGCGGATCACCCGGTGCCCCTGGCCTTTCCCGAGGCCGGCTATCTCAAGGGGTTCATCGCGGAAGTCGAGTAGCGGCGGCGGCGCGCGGCGGCCTTCACAGGCAGCCCGGCATGGAGGAGAGGACCACCGGAGCGTGCGGCAGCGTCGCCAGGTCGAACCGCCCCAGCAGCGCACGGGGCGTGCACTCCTCGCCAGGGGCCGCCCAGCCGCACCCGCTGGCCAGCAGGCCGACAAGCTGTCCCGGCCTCATTCCCTGACTGCGCAGCATGGCAATACGGGTATCGCCGTGGCGCTTCGCCAGCCGCCGTCCATCCGGGCCGACCACCAGCGGCACATGCGTGAACCGCGGCGGCTCCAGCCCCAGCGCCCGGTACAGCAGAAGCTGGCGATGCGTCGCCGGCAGCAGATCCTCCCCGCGCAGCACGTCCGTGATTCCCATTCGCGCATCGTCCACCACCACCCCGAGCATATAGCCCGCGCCCTGCCGATGGCGCGCAATCACGAAATCGCCGTCCCGTTCGGCAACCGTTGCCGCCACCTCGCCGGCAAACCCGTCAACAAACACGATGCGCTCATCCGGCGCGCGGAACCGCCAGGCGGGCAGCCGCCCTGGCGGCAATGTGGCAACGGCCTCCTCAAAGGACGCAAAGCGGTCACGGCAGGTGCCCGGATAACGCGGTCCATCCTCGCCCGCGTGGGGCGCGCTCTGCGCATGTTCCACATCGCTGCGCGAGCAGACGCACGGATACACCAGTCCGAGCACCCGCAGCCGTTCCAGCGCCACGGCATAGTGCGCGATCCGCTGCGACTGAACATACGGCGCATGCGGACCGCCGATATCCGGACCCTCGTCCCAGTCGAGACCCATCCAGCGCAAGTCCTCCAGGACCTGCGCGGCCGCCCACGGCTTGACCTTCGGATGATCCAGGTCCTCCATGCGCAGCACGACCGCCCCGCCCCGCGACCGGATCGAGAGCCAGGCAATCAGGAAACTGCGTGCATTGCCCAGGTGCAGCGCCCCCGTCGGACTCGGCGCCAGCCTCCCGCGACATG
>CAZGBW010000128.1:0-7559 GCA_964523995.1 uncultured Victivallales bacterium
TCCTGCACGACGAGGGGATCAATCTCTCGCGGCTCGTATCCCGTCCCATCCGCGGTGTCCATCAGGAATATGCATTCCTCGTGGATCTAGATGGTGCCGCCGAATCGCCTGCCGTGGTCCGTGCGCTGCGCGCCGCCGCGAAACAGTCCGTCAGCATGCGCATCTGCGGCTCCTATCCCTGCCACAAGGCCTACAAGTCCTGAGGTTGTCTTCCGGACATTCGGACTTTCGCCGAACGAACGCTCCGGGTCTTCGCACCGCGCCCCGCCGTCTGAAAAAAACATGAAAAAAAAAGTTGACAGTTTAGTCTCTGGTTTTATACCCTACAAACATGACCAAGTTAGTAGTGAATAAATAATTCGATCTAAGTAACTGAAAAACACGAGGAAAATAGTATGAAAGCATTTGCAGATAATTCCCTTTCCATCGGAAGCACCCCTCTCATCCGGTTGAACCGGATCGTCACGGGCGGTGCCAATATCTACGCCAAGATCGAGGGTCGCAACCCAGCCTACTCGGTCAAGTGCAGGATTGGCGCGAACATGATCTGGGACGCGGAGAAACGCGGCCTCCTGAAGCCGGGGGTGGAAATCATCGAGCCGACCAGCGGCAATACCGGTATCGCGCTGGCCTTTGTCGGAGCCGCCCGCGGCTACAAGGTCACGCTCTGCATGCCCGAGAGCATGAGCATTGAACGGCGCAAGGTCCTGAAGGCCTTCGGGGCGAATCTGATCTTGACGGAAGCCTCCAAGGGCATGCCCGGGGCCATTCGTACCGCCACGGAACTGGCGGCGGCGGAGCCAAACCGCTTCTTCCTGCCCCAGCAGTTTGAAAATCCGGCCAATCCGGAGATTCACCGCCAGACCACCGGACCGGAGATCTGGGAAGCCCTGGATGGCAACGTGGACGTCCTGGTCTCGGGCGTTGGAACGGGGGGCACGATCAGCGGGGTCTCCCACTTCTTCAAGGTGGATAAGAAGAAGGCCATTCTCTCTGTCGCCGTGGAGCCGGCCGACAGTCCGGTGATCACCCAGACGCGCAGCGGCCAGCCGCTCAAGCCGGGACCGCACAAGATCCAGGGCATTGGCGCCGGCTTTATTCCGCGCACGCTGGACCTGGCCATGGTGGACCGCGTGGAAACCGTCACCAACGAGGAGTCCTTTGAGATGTCGCGGCGCCTGGCCAAGGAAGAGGGGCTTCTCTCGGGAATCTCCTGCGGGGCGGCGGCGGCGGTCGCCGTACGATTGGCGAAGGATCCGGCCTTCATCGGGAAAAACATTGTCGTCGTGCTGCCTGACGCGGGCGAACGCTACTTCTCGACACCGCTTTTTGATGCCTGAACTTCGACTTCCCCGTTGAACTTCCCCGTTGAACGCTTGCTCTTGTGAATAAAAACAGCTACCCTTGCCACGATAGAGGCATGGGGGGGCAGGCGACGTGAGTGAAAAAACGGTGGAAGAACATTTCGGGTTGATGGCGGACATCGGCGAAATCAGCGCTTTGTTGTCGGACAGTCCGGATTTGCAGGGCTTTCTGGATCGCACGGTGCGAATGGTTGCCAAGCATCTTCATGCGCAGGTCTGCTCGATCTATCTTTACGACGAGGACAGCCGGGTACTCACCCTGCGGGCAACCTATGGGCTTTCCGATCAATCCGTGGGTCACATCAAGCTCAACCTTGGCGAGGGACTGGTGGGCAAGGCGCTCAAGGAGCTGCGCCCGATCTGCGTGGCACATGCCAGCGCGCATCCGGACTATAAATATTTTCCGGAGGCGGGGGAGGAGCCGTATGACGCCTTCCTGGGCGTGCCGATCCTGCGCGGGGTTGACCGGATCGGGATCCTGGTTGTGCAGCGCCAGGCGCGTGATCGTTTTTCCAATGTGGAAGTGATGGCGATGCGGGCGCTGACCTCCCAGCTCGCCACGGCGATCGAGACCGCCCGCACCCTGTTGCACATCGCCGTGCCCGCGCACGCGAAAGCGGTTGAGGCCGTACGGGAACAGTCGTTCTTTGTCAACGGCAGTTCCGCGTCCCCCGGCTATGCGTATGGCCGGAGCATCCCGTTCCTGCGGCGTCCTGTAGAGCGTATCCTTGGCGTCAGCCGGGAGCACGAGAGTGGTGCCGGGGATGGTGGAGCGGCGCTTGACCGGGCGATTGCCGCGACGCTGGCGCAGCTCGACGGGCTGCAAGTGGCGCTCGGGCAGAAGCTGCCGGAGGTCGCGTCGCTGATTTTCGAGGCGCACATGATGATGCTGAAGGACCGGGCATTTGTCGGCACGATGCGCGAGCAGATCGAGAACGGGGCCTCGGCGGTACGGGCCGTGGCGGAAGTGGCCACCAAGTACATCGGGATCTTCGAGGCCAGCACCCATGATTACATCCGTGAGAAGGCGCGTGACGTGGAGGATCTGGCGCTGCGCCTGCTCAGGAACCTGACCGGGGACGAGGAGCGGGGCGACGCGGACTGGCGGGGCCGGATCGTGATTGCGCGCGATCTTTTGCCGTCCGACATCCTGAAGATCACGCTGGCGGACGTCGCCGGCATCGTGCTGATCGGCGGCGGGCTGACGTCGCACATCTCGATCCTGGTGCGATCCCTCTCCATACCGATGATCGTGACCGATGATCCGCAGATGGTGGCGCTCGAGGACGGGGCCGTGGTCCTGATGGATGCCGATACGGGAAATGCGTATGTCAATCCCGGGCGTGACGTGATCATGCGCTTCGAGGAGCGGGAACGGCTTCGCGGCAAGGCCGTGGCGCACCGGCGGACCATGCGTGCGGAAACGCTCATGAAGGACGGTGTACGCATCAAACTGCTGGCGAACATCAATCTGCTTTCCGAGCTGGACATGGCGCTGGACCTGAAGGCGGAAGGGATTGGTCTTTACCGCTCGGAATTCCCGTTCCTGATCCGCCAGGCGCTTCCTTCCGAGGAGGAACAGTTCTCGGTCTATTCGCGGCTGCTGGCGCGGATGGGGACTCGTGATGTGGCCATCCGGACGCTGGACGCGGGCGGGGACAAGATGATGCCCTATTTCAATGACGGCATCGAGTCCAATCCGGCACTCGGCCTTCGTTCGATCCGGCTGACGCTCAAGTACCGGGACGTTTTCGATCAGCAGATCCGGGCGATTCTGCGGGCGGGCGCGGCAAAGGATGATCTGCGGATCATGTTTCCCATGATCGGCTCGCTGGACGATTTCCTGCTGGCGAAGGGCATCGTCGAGGAATGCATCGAGGCCCTGCAGGCGGAGAGTGGCGAAACGATCAAGCGGCCGAAGATCGGGATGATGGTCGAGCTGCCATCGGTCGTGGACCTGGCGGACGCCTTTGCACGCGAGGCGGATTTCTTTTCCATCGGGACCAACGACTTTATCCAGTACATGCTGGCGGTGGACCGGGGCAATGCGCGCGTACTGGAGTACTACTGCCCGCACCATCCATCGGTGCTGCGAGGGCTGAAGCGGGTTGCCGATGCGGCCCAACTCCGCAAGATAGAGTGCGCCGTATGCGGAGAGATGGCTCACGATGTTCGCTACATCCCCTTCTTCCTGGGTATCGGCATTCGGCGGCTGAGCGTGGATCCGAATTATCTACCGGAAGTCCAGCAGTGCGTGGCGGGCTGGAGCGAGGAGGAGGCGTCCGCCTACGCGGCGTCGCTCCTGCGGCAGAACAGCATCAAGGCGATCGAGCGCCTGCTGCTGGACAAGGCCCCGGTCTGAGAAGCCCCGGGGCCGCGATCACGCCGCAGCGCGAGGTTCAGGTGGCGGCAACCGTTTGCCGATAGGATTCGACCTCCCAGTTCTCGATGAATTCACGGGCGCGGTCCGTCATCCACTCCGCGCCGCCGAAGGCCCGGGTGAGCTGGAAGACCAGGGCGCTGTCCAGCGCGAAGGTCAGCGCGAGTCCGGCGTTCTTGCGGGTGGTTCCCATCCCGTACACGCGCCCGCCCGTCACGACGACCTTCGGCGCGACCCCGTGCTTCGCCTTGTAGGCCTCCGCCGCCTGCGCCGTGAGATCCCCGCAGAAGGGGAATGCGCGTGCATAGACGAGGTGATCCGGCGAGAGCGGCCCCGGTGCCGGCTCGAACCGGCCCCCGTCGGCGAGAAAGGCCGCATCGGCACCGAAGAGCGCCTGCAGGCGCGCCTCGGTGGCCGGGTCGGGCGGCAGCGGGCGGACCGGCACGTCCAGGGCGATGCCGGCGGCTGCATAGGTATCCTCGAGAACGCGCATGATCCCATCGTAGATGGCGTGTATCTCGGCGGTGGTGTCCCCGGCGACGAAGACCCCGTGGTTCTTGAGCATGAGCACGGAAGGCTGCCGCCCCCGGCGTTTGGCGTAATCCTGGATACGGCGGCGCACTTCCATGCACAGCGTATAACCCGGATCAATATACTCCACCCAGAGCGCATCCGGGAACTGTTCGCGGCAGAAGGCCTCGCCCTTCAACGCGCAGGTCATGCCGTTGACCGCCGCCGGATGGGTGTGGACAACGTAGATCGCGTCGAAAACATTGTGCAAGGGGGCCTCGACAGAAGGCCGGCCGGCAGCGTTCTGTACCGCGAGCGCCATCAGGTCCTTCACCAGTTCCTCCCGGGCCTTGGCATCGGCCGGGGGCGGCGTGTTGTAAAGCACATCGATCTGGCGGCGACCGAGGGCGACAAACCCTTCCGGCGTGAGCCCTGCCAGGGTGGTGCCGGAGGGTTTGACCCATAACGTTCCGGCATCCTTCGCGGAGGTGTTGCCGCCGCCGCCCTTGACATAGCGGTCCGTTCCGAAGGCGTGCGAGAGGGCGGTGATGGTGTCGAGCAGGTTCATTAAGCAGTTCCTTATCTAGTCGATGGTGTCTATTGAGCGGAAGGGGGTTGACGGCGCAGCACCAGCGCGGTGCGCGTGGGCAGATAGAGCTTGATCATCA
This sequence comes from uncultured Victivallales bacterium, assembly GCA_964523995.1. Classification (GTDB taxonomy): domain Bacteria; phylum Verrucomicrobiota; class Kiritimatiellia; order UBA8416; family UBA8416; genus UBA8416. The sequence continues at coordinate 4,923 of CAZGBW010000128.1, forward strand.
GCCGGGGGCATGCGTTGTCCAGCACGGACTCGGGAAGGAAACGCTGGTGGGGGGTAATCCGCCGATGACCTCCAAAACGCGGTTCATCGCTATCCATGACCAGCTCATAGACCCCGTCCGGAACTTCGATGCCGTAATCCGGGAACGAGGTGGCCGGGTTGAGGTTGAAGACAAAGAACAGGTCACCGCGCGAGAAGGCGAGCACCTTGTCGCCGTCGTGCAGGCATTGCGCCACCGGCTTCCCGCCGGAAGGCGAATGGGCGCGCAGCAGGGCGATCATGGCGGCATCGAACACGCCAAGAGCCTGGTAGCGCAGAGCCGGGTTGTCCCGCAGGCTCCACTGGCGGCGGGCATAGTGGTAGGACCATCCGTTGCCCTCGCGCGGGAAGTCAATCCACTCCGGGTGACCGAACTCGTTGCCCATGAAATTGAGGTAGCCGCCCGTGGCGGAAGCGGCTGTCGACAGGCGGATCAGCTTGTGCAGCGCCACCCCCCGGTCAATCGCCAGGCTCTTGCTGTTTGCCGACATGCCATCGTACATGGCGGCGTCCAGCAGCTCGAAGAGCATGGTCTTGTCGCCCACGATGGCCTGGTCATGGCTTTCCACGTAGCTGACGGTCTGTTCCTCCGGACGCCGGTCGGTGAGGTGGTGCCAGAGGTCGAGCATATTCCAGTCCTCGTCCTTCTGCTTGCGGACCAGCCGGAACCAGAAGTCGGGAAGCCCCATGGCCAGGCGCAGGTCAAAGCCCGCGCCGCCATCGGAGACGGGCGCGCACAGGCCCGGCATGCCGCTGACATCCTCAGCCACGGTCAGCGCATCCGGCAGAACCGTATGGATCAGTTTATTGGCCAGCGTCAGATAGGCGAAGGCATCATCGTCCACCGAGCCATTGAAGTAATCGTCGTACCGTGAGAACGCAGTGCCGAGGCCGTGGTGGTGGTAGAGCATGCTGGTGATGCCGTCGAACCGGAAGCCGTCAAAGCGGAATGCGTCGAGCCAGAAACGGCAGTTGGAGAGCAGGAAATGGAGGACCTCGGGTTTGCCGTAGTCGAAGCATCGGCTTCCCCAGGCGGCATGGTGCCCTCGCGGTCCGTCGTGAAAGTACTGGAACGGGGTCCCGTCGAAGAGGGAAAGGCCCTCCACCTCGTTGCTGACGGCGTGCGAGTGCACGAGGTCCATGATGACCCGGATGCCCATGCCATGCGCATCGTCAATCAGCGCCTTGAGCGATTCGGGGGTGCCGAAGCGCGAGGAGGCGGCAAAGAAACTGGAGACATGATAGCCGAACGAACCGTAATACGGATGCTCCTGGACCGCCATCATCTGGATGGTGTTGTACCCGGCGTCGTGAATGCGGGGCAGTATCCGCAACCGGAACTCGTCGTATGTTCCGACACGCGCCTCCTCCTGGGCCATGCCGACATGGCACTCGTAAATATAGGCGGTTTCGGGGCGGGACGGTTGCTCGTGACGCCAGAGGTAGGGCTTCTCCGGTTCCCAGACCTGGGCGCTGAAGATCTTGGTGGCATGGTCCTGCACGACACGCCTCGCGCAGGCCGGGATGCGCTCCCCCGCCCCGTGCGCCCAGGAGACCAGCAGCTTATAGTGATTCCCGTGCGAGAGCACGTGCGGCGGGAGTTCAAGTTCCCAGTCCCCTTTCGCATTCATCCGCCTGGCGGCAAACGCGGGCGATGGCATCCATCCGTTCATGTCGCCGATCAGGTGTACCGCCGAGGCGTTGGGTGCCCATTCGCGAAGGACCCAGCGGTCGCTTCGGCGGTGGAGCCCGTAGTACTCGTGCGCGGCGGCAAAGTCCGTAAGGGGGACGCGCCCCCCGCCCGTCAGGAGATTCTCCGTCCATGCCACATGCTCCAGGCGATGCCGGAGGTTCGTCGAAAACGGCACCAGCCATGGATCCTTGGCGATGAAGGCCAGCGTATCCGAAATTTTCTTATCGTTCGTCATGGATTCTCACTGCGTCGCAGTATCAGTAAATTCCGGCAATTCGTCAATTCATGTTTTACAGCCGGGGCGTGAACATGAGTGATCCGCCCGCTGTTAATTCTGGCGTTGCCCCTCATGCCTGTCATAGGATGGGGGGGACTTGCCGGATGCGCGGGGATGCCGGACCCGGCATCCTGCTTCCGAATGAATTCAGCGGTGATGACGTATGGACTATGGAAAAGTATCCCTGGAGCGCGCCTTGTCAAAGCAAGGGATCGCGTCCCGCCGCCAGACCCGTGAATGGGTCCTGGAGGGCCGTCTGCAGGTCAATGGGCAGGTCATCAGGGACCCCCTGTTCCCGGTGGTTCCGGAAACCGATCGTTTCGCGGTGGATGGGAAGCCAGTGGTCAAGGACGGGTGGATCGCGATCCTGCTCAACAAGCCCGGCGGGGTGGTGACCACCCGGTCGGATGAGAAAGGCCGCCGCACCGTTTTTGACCTGTTACCGCCAGAGATCCGGAGTCTCCATCCCGCCGGACGGCTGGACATGGCGTCCACCGGATTGTTGATCCTCACCAATGACACCCGGCTTTCCGCCTGGCTGACCGACCCGGCCAACGCGATCCTGCGCGTTTACGACGTCACGGTGAGAGGTGCCATCACCCCCGCGGAACTGGACAGGGCGAATGCCG
>CAZGBW010000129.1:0-7482 GCA_964523995.1 uncultured Victivallales bacterium
AACTGCCTGCTGTCGGTGTGGGACCATTGCCTCCGGAGCCGCCACTACGTCAATGTCGTCGTCGCTGGCAAGTACCAGGCACCGCAGTGGCTGTCCATGGATGAAGCGGTTGCGCACTGTACAAAAGGCATCGGCATCTGGGAATGGGCTGGCTGCGACCGGGCAACCGAACCGGACGTTGTGATGGCCTGCTGCGGCGACGTCCCCACGCTGGAAACGCTCGCCGCCGTTTCCATCCTGCGTGAACATCTGCCATCCCTGAAGATCCGCGTGGTCAACGTAGTGGACCTGATGAAACTGCAGCCGCAATCCGAGCACCCGCATGGATTGAGCGATCCGGACTTTGATGCCTTGTTCACCAAGGACAAACCGATCGTCTTCGCATTCCACGGATATCCTTGGCTGGTACACCGCCTGACCTATCGCCGCACCAACCACGTCAACATGCATGTGCGCGGCTACAAGGAGGAAGGGACGATCACCACCTACTTCGACATGACGGTGCTCAACGATCTGGACCGCTTCCACCTGGTGCAGGACGTGATTCTGCGGGTTGACTCGCTTGGAAGTCGAGGTGCAACGCTCAGGGCAATGATGACCGACAAGCTGAACGAGCACAAGCGATACATCAACGAGCACGGTGTGGACATGCCGGAGATCCGCAACTGGAAATGGAACCATCCCGTCCACACCTAGGGAGAAACCGGCCGCCAACTGCCGTTCAAGCGTTCAGGCGAAACCGCCCCGGCTCCCGTCCGGCAAGCGGGATGATCGCATAGCGCAGCCGGTAATCCCCCGGCAGCACCTTGTAGCGGTCCAGCGTGTCCGGCCCGCAACTGGCCGTCCCCAGTCCGCGCTGCCGGGCATCCAGCAGCACCGTGGTCTCCGCCCGCCGCGGTACGTCGAACGTGTGATACGCCGCCGTCAGGTCGGCTGGCGTGAAGTGATGCGCACTGAAGCTAAAAGGACCGCCAAGGGTCTGGAATTGAACGCCCGCCCCCCCTTCACCGCGCAAACTGAACCAAGCCACATCTTCCTTGTTGCCGTTTTCCTGCGGCACGATGTACGGGAAATACTGTTCATCCACGTTGCCACCATAGCGTCCGAACTCCGCCGCGTATTTCCGGTCGGCATAACTCTCGAACGGCCCGCGTCCGAACCAGTCCAGCCGCTCGTATCCGCCAGCCAGCGTCATCATCACGCCCAGCCGGGACACGTCCGGCATGCCGGCGGCGAACCGGAACCGATGGTCGCACCGGATCAATCCCGCGGCCGTGAACCGGTAGACATGCTCCACTTCAAACCGTCCGTCGCCCTTGCCGCACGCGTACACTGACCGGCTGCTCAGCACGACATCGCCACCGATGCGCTTCAGGTTGACAGTCTCGACCGCCGACGTCAGCGCATCGTATCCGGCATTCATCCAACGTCCCAGGGGTTTCCACACCGCCGTCCACTGGTCCGCCTTGCATTTCACGCCATCATTGTCAAGCGGTGCCCGCCAGATGTTAAACGAAGGCCCTGCGGCTATCACCTCCTGCCCGCTGGCGCTGACGCGGAGAAGAGCACCCGTCTTCTCGTCAATTACCGCCTCGATACCGCTGTCCCCCAGCCGCAGCAGCGCGCCGTGCTGTTCGACCGCGGAACCGCCCCGTTCCTTGACCACCGCCGCCGGCAGAATTGCCTGGCCTGCAAACGGCAGCCGGAACTGTTCCCGGGCCACCTCATGCCCCTTGGCGCACCAAGGCTGTTTCCGGAGTGTCTTGAACGAGATCCGCAGATAAGCCTCTTCCCCCGCCCGCATAGCCGGTGCACGGAGCGGAATCCGGACCGTTGTCCCTGTCTGTGGCGCAAGCGCCAGTGCTGGCAGCACCCCGCGCTGCACCCGCCGCCCGTCCACCTCCACCGACCACTCACCGGCAAGCCAGTCCATCGACCGGAAGAAGTCGGCATTGAATACATGAATGTCGCCTTTGGCCAGATCTCCCGCCGTGATCCAGACCGGCTGCGCGAGCTTCTTGAACTCGTGCATCTGCGGCTTGATTGTCCGGTCCGGCATGATCATCCCGTTGCAGCAGAAGTTGGCATCGTTCGGCTCGTCGCCAAAATCACCGCCATAGGCCCAGAACTCGCGTCCGGTCCCCGGATCGATCTTGCGGATGCCCTGCTCGATCCAGTCCCAGATGAACCCGCCTTGAAGGCCGCGATGCGCATAGATCGCATCCCAGTAATCCTTCAGGCAGCCGCACGAATTACCCATCGCATGCGAGTATTCGCACATGATGAACGGACGGCGGGCATCCGTCTCTGGCGCCTGTAGATCCTGTCTCGCAAATGCTTCAATGTCTGCCACTTGGGGATACATCGGATTATGGAAATCATTCGAACGCTCACCACCCCGGTCATAGCGGCTGTGCGACTGGACCCAGGCTTGTTTCAAGGCCCCTTCGTTGTGCAGAACCCGGCTGCTGTCATACCCTCGCACCCAGTCGGCCGCCGCATCGTGATTCGGCCCGTACCCGGACTCGTTGCCCAGGCTCCAGGCAATCACACAGGGATGGTTCTTGTCGCGCCGCACCATGCGCTCGACACGCTCGGCAAATGACTTGCGCCAGCGGGGATCGCGACAGAGCGTGCTGTAGTTGGCGTGCGACTCGATGTTCGCCTCGTCAACGATCATAATCCCGTACTCGTCGCACAAGTCCAGCCAGAGGGGGTCGTTCGGATAGTGCGACGTGCGCACCGCATTGAAGTTGTACTGCTTGAGAAGATCGAGTTCACGGACCATCGCCGCCCGCGATACCGTCTTGCCGGTGTCGGGATCGAAATCGTGCCGGTTGACACCCTTGATATATACGGGTTGACCATTCAGCAGGAATTCACGGTTTTTCACTTCAACCCGGCGGAACCCCATCCGGCAGGACGTATGGTCCAGCACGCGGCCTTGATGATCCTTCAGCGTGACGACCAGCGTGTACAGATGCGGGACTTCGTGTGACCAGAGCGCCGGGCGCTTGACCGCCGCCTTGAGTTCCCCCTCGTAATACTGCTTGCGGTAGGAATTGCTGATCCGCACCGACGGCAGTGCCTTGAAGACGGCCTTACCGTCAGCGTCGAAAAGCTGCGCCTCCACCGTGTGAAACCGCCGCGGCTCCCCCTTGACCAGATCGGTATCGGGCTCGGCAGCGAAATCCAGCGTTGTCCGGACGGTCAGGATTCCGTCGTGGAACCGGTCATCCAGGTCGCCCTTCGCGAAGACATCCTCGATGGAAACCGGTGCCATGCTGCGGAGATGAACGCTCCGGTAGATCCCGGCCATCCACCAGTGATCCTGGTCCTCGACATAAGACCCGTCGCTGAAGCGGATGCACATCACCGCCAGCACATTCTCCCCCGGCCGCAAGTACCGTGTCAGGTCAAACGCCGCCGGCAGGCGGCTATCCTTGCTCATCCCGACAAAGCCGCCGTTGAGGTACAGGCAGAAGCAGCTCTCGACGCCGCCGAACTCGATCACCGTGCGCCGCCCGGCCCAGCCCTCCGGCAGCGTGAACCGCGTCCGGTAAACCCCGGTCGGATTGTGATCCGCAGGCACCGTCGGCGGGGTGTTCTCGAAGGGCATGATCACATTCGTGTAGTGCGGCTTGTCCCACCCCTGCATGGTCCAGTTGCCGGGGACGGCGATCGTCGCCCATTCGGCATCCGCCGCCAGGTCGGCATCGGTGACGATGGTTGGCCGTTCGAAGTAGCGGAAATTCCAGGCTCCGTCCAGCGGCAGCACCCACGGTGACTTCGCGGGATCAACCGTCTTCGCCTGCGCGGCGGTCCTGTACGGATGCAACGTCGCGCGCATCGGCAAACGGTTGATCTCTGTCAGTTCAGGCATTTCCCAGAAGTTCGGAAACTGTAGATTCGTCACAACCACCTCCATATCGTTTCTTTTCATTCAAGGTAAGCTGCGTCAATTTGCGGTGTCAACCCATAAGATCAATGGAAAGCAGTTCTCATTGACGCATCCACTGCGCTTTGCCTACCATACCAGTGGATTCGGGATCGGCAAAGGAGAATGCAGTCATGAGCGGATCTTTCGGATGGGGAGCGTCGGTTCGTTGTTTGATCGGCTCCGCCATGGTTTTGCTTGGGGCGCGGATGGCGTCGGCGTCCGTTTGGTATGTCAGTCCATGGGGGAGCGACTCGGCATCGGGGCAGGCATTGAACGAAGCATTCCAGACGTTGCAGTACGCGGTGGACCGGAGCGGGGCGGGCGACGTCATCTATGCCGACCAGGGAACCTACAATATGGGCTATGCAACGGGGTATCCGGAAAGTTCTCCGGTTGCGGTGCGGGTGGCCCTCAACAAAGCCGTCGAGCTGGAATCGCTGTTTGGCGCGGAAACGACAATCATCGAGGGAGTGGCGCATGCGGAGCTGGCTCCGTGCGGTCCGAACGCTATGCGCGGCGTCTTTATGGGGCCCGGGGCGCGGCTAAGGGGATTCACGATACGCAATGGGCATACGTCGGCCACGCCTGGCGACGTCCGGGGCGACTCGGGCGGAGGGATTTTCGCGTTGAACAACACGTATATATACGACTGCGTGATCGAGAGAAGTTCTGCGCTTTTCGCGGGCGGCGGGGCCTACGGGGGCGAGTACAACCGTTGCCGATTCGTCCGGAACCGGAACATCCAAGGTGGATTTGGCGTGGGAGGAGGGGTTTCCAGCGCCACGTTGTACCAGTCCCAGATCGTCAGCAATGACGTGGAGGGCGCAAGCTTGTTCAGTGCCTACGGTGCACATGGCGGCGGGGCTGCCTATTCCACGCTCTACAACTGCCACGTGGAAGGAAACCGGGTGTGGAACGGACTCGGTGGAGGACTCTACCAGTGCACGGCCTACAACGGGGTGATTTTGAACAACGACGTGGACATGCTCAATCCAGGCGACGATTCCCCGTATCGTGGCTATGGTGGTGGCGTCTACGGAGGACAGACGTTCAATTGCACGATTGCCCTCAATTCGGCATCCAAGGAGGGCGGCGGCGCGGCGGGGGTCACCAACGGGGTCAATTGCGTCATCGTGGACAACGTGGCGACATGGGGGAACAACAATCATTTTTATTCCACGCTGTCGTATTCGAGTTCCCAGCCTGCGCCGCCGGGCACCGGGAATATCCCGAGCACTCCCCAATTCGTTGGAGCATCGGCGGGCAACTACCGCTTGACATCGGGCGCGCCATGCCGAAACGCGGGGCAATGGATGGCGTGGATGGACTATTGGCCATGGGACTTCGACCGGAATCTGCGGATATCCGGAGCGACGGTGGACATCGGCGCCTTCGAATACATTGCCGGCACGGGATGGGACGACGGATATCAGGACCTTGGCAGCGGATGGCGACGGTTGGCGTGGTTCGGCGATTACGTGCCGATGGGAAGCGATGGCTGGATCTGGCATAACAAGCACGGATTCCTGTTTGCAACCGCCAGCAGTGCGCCGTCCGATATCTGGTTCTACTCGCAGGACATGGGCTGGCTGTGGACGGGTGGCACGACGTATCCGTTCCTGTACAGGGCTGGTGACGGGGCATGGCTCTGGTACAACGGGTCGCGAAACCCGCGCTGGTTTGTGAACATGGGCACCGGCCTGTGGGAGAGCCGTCCGTAGAAGTACATCCGCATGCAAGGGGGACCCGCTTGTTCCCCGTCACTCGTTCACGGGCTCGCCGCCGGAACTAGTATCCGGATCCAGCACCTAGCGGGCGCCTACGACCTCCATGGCGACGGAGGCCCATTTATCCAGCCGCCCGGGCTCATAGCGGATGGTACTGACATCCTTGAGGATCAGTTCCAGCCCGCACCCGTGCTTCTCGCAGATCCGCCGTGTCGCCTCCAGATCCTCCCGCACCGCCGCCGGATGGAAGACATCCGTTGCGATCAGCGCGGGGCTTGGCTTGCGCGAGAACACGTAATCACCACCGATTTCCCGGGCTCCGCGCTCCTGGTCCACCCAGGGGCTCATCGAGATCTTACGCACATTCGGCAGCATCCGCACTTCGTTCATCTTGCCATCCAGCGGTTCGCAGCAACCGTAGTAGACCATCCCGAAGCGCTCGCAGATCCGGCGCGCGTAATCAATTTCAAATTCCTTGAACATGTCCGGGGAAACCGTCGAGAACATCTGGGCCATCCCGAACATCCAGAGATCCTTCACGCGCGGCCGCGCCGGATCAAAGCCGGGAGCGGGCAACACGTCGGTATAGGCCGCTGTGCAATGGATCATCTGTTGCGGCCCGCATAGAAGCCCCTTTGATTCAAGCTGGTCGAGCATGTCCAGGACGCTGTCGGTCATCCGCGCCAGGATCCGGTGGATCAGCTCCGGCGTGTCCACCAGGGCATAGAACGCATTCTCCACTCCCATCCACATGGACAGCGGATCCCAGAGCGTCATATACCCCGGATCGTACCCCGCCAGGCGCACTTCCAGAAGCCCGTCGAAAAGCTCATGCGCCAATGCCAGGCGCCGGGCGGTCTCGGCTTCGTCATGATGGACCGTCGCCATCTGGATCTTCTCGATATCCTCCTCGCTCCGGAACTGGTTCTTGTACTTGTGCGCGACGACCGAGTTGGTCGGATCCCCGACAACGGTATCCTCTTGAATCTGCATTCCGAACCGGGTGTTGATCACCGCCATCGGGACATCCAGGAATGGCTCCACCACCATATCGACCGGGAAATGCTCCCATTGGTAGAGGGTCCGCCGGAGCTGCTGCTCATACTGGCGACATTCCGCATCCCCGCACTGCAGGGCCAGGGCCGCGCAACCAGCCAGCTCGTTCCAGCAGATCTGGTCCATCATCACCATCGGGCGGACCGGATCCAGTCCGTTAAGCCGGCGCCACAGCCCGCGCTTCTGCTCCTGCACATCCAGGGCCGCCACCGCCGCCACGCGCCCGGCCAGTTCACGAATGATCCGTACGTCATTTGTTTTCATCACACCCCGTTTCGCTAGGCGTCCGACCCCTTGGACGGTTTTGCGGCTTTCGTTTCCTTCTTGGGTTCCGGTTTCTTTTCCGCCGGTTTACTGTCCGTTCCGGACGACGTCGCGGATTCGCCTGCACTCTTGTCCTTCTTTGCAGCCTCGTGGTAGTCCTTGCTGCGGTAATCGGTCTGGTAGAACCCGCTTCCCTTGAAAATAATCCCGGCCCCGGTTCCAATCAGGCGCTTCACCTTGCAGCGGCATTCGGGACACTTCTTCAGCGGTTCGTCGTTCATGCTCTGGAACCGCTCGAAACGGTGCCCGCATTTTGTACACTCATATTCGTATGTCGGCATAATCCACCCTCTCGCCTCTCGTTGTTACCAGTGCGTGGAACACTATTGCCCGCCATGCCGAATGTCAAACGCAAAGCCCCGTCCGCATTTGCGTTGTACCCCCATTCCCGTGCTGGACGCCATGATTACTTTCTGCGATGATCCCGCCCGTCAC
>CAZGBW010000130.1:0-3604 GCA_964523995.1 uncultured Victivallales bacterium
GCTCATGAACAAGCTTCCCATATCGGCGGATATCCTCCGCATGTTCCGGTGCTATCTTTTCCATCTGCACGATATCCAGGGGGAAACGGGTCAGCGCCTGCGCCTGCCCGAGCATGGCAAAGAATCGCTCGGCATCCGTTATTCCCTCGATGGCGATGTCAATGTCCGAATACGGCTTGAAGGCCCCGGGGCGCAGTAGTGACCCCCACTGGAAAACACGTCGTGGACGGAAAATCCGCACCATCATGTCGATGATGGTTCCGGCATCAGACGCCGCCTGTTCCTGTAGGCGCGCATTCCGCCGCATGTCACCATATTCCCTGTCCAGCAGGCGCTGACGAGCCTGTTCAAGGTGATCTGTTCCGGACGAGCAGGATACCGCATTCATGCTGGAAAACTAGCAGGCGGATGTATGGGGTGTCAAGCGTTCCGGTCGCTTGGGGCGTCAAGCTCCCGGTAGCGAAGGGGTGAAGCAGTAGGATGGATCTTCTTTCTGTTTCCGGAGGACCGAGGCGATATGACGCCAGGTGGCGATAACGCCGTTCGGCGGCGACGGGAGCCGGTCGCGGATCAGCCGGTTGAGCTTTGGAAGATTGTAAAACGGCACGGCGGCATACATGTGATGCTCGATGTGATACTGCATCTGCCAGTAGAGAAACGCGAAAAACGGGTTGATCCGCATCGAGCGGGCGCAGCACCGGAAGTCGGGAACATTATCGCGCAGGCCGACGTGCTGCGTATCGTTAAGCAGGAAATTGAGCCACCGTCCGTAGAAATGCGTCAACGTGGTCAGCACCGGCAGCAGTAGCCAGCGCGGGTGAACGGTGACCCCCAGCAACACGCCCAGCAGGATGATCAGGGCGTGGAATGCGAGGGTGATGCGTGACCAGCGGATCATGCGGTGGCGCAGTTCCGGTTTTGATGCCGGGAACAGTTTCTGAAACCAGGGGTTGTCAATATGCCCGGTGGCGAGACGCCAGTGCTCCTTGGTGATTCCGTATCCATGCACATTCACGAACAGGCTCTTGAGCACCGACGGCAACGCGAAGCGGATCGGGAGCCGCACTTCGGAGTCGTAAGGCGGATGGAGCGTATAGCGGTGGTGTCGCCGATGGCTTTCCTGGAACAGGACATAGTGGTACTGGCTGAGAAGGCTGAAGATCCGCAGCACCGCTTCCCCGGCCCATTTGGTTTTGAAGACCGAACCGTGGCAGAGCTCATGGAAGCCGTTGAGCAGGAAATGGTAGAAGGTTCCGTGTAGGAAGACCAGCAGGACGACGGACCACCAGGGCCATCGGCCGGCGGCGTAGATTGCAAGACCTCCGGTCAGTATCAGCAGTCCGAGGTGTCCGATGGTTTGCAGTGATGCCTTGGCGTCGCTGCGCTGATTCAGCGCATGGAGCGTCTCCTTGTCAATGGGAACGCGATACCAGTCAATGTCCAGATGTTCACTGCTGTTGCCGATGTCGGTCATCTCTTTACCCTGGGTAAGGTGTTAAAACACGATCTGCAATAACAACGCGGCTCAGCCTAGGCGATTATTCTTAAAGTTAAAACGAAAGAATTGAGCAATAATGTAAACCGACACAGGCCCGGGCCGTCGCGGCGGCGGGCTTTGGCACGGATGGATCAACAAGAGCAGGGCGTCGCGGCAAGGCAAAAAAGTTGCGGCAGAGTGGAATATGGAGTAGGTTGCGGGCGTTCTGATGCAAAGGATGACATGAGTGAGAAATTCATATCGGAAGCGCTTGCGCCGGGGACAGCGACGTTTGACACGGCGCGCATGGCGGCGGGGGAGCCCGGGTTGCCGCGCGAATTCATCTGGCACGGTGCCACGCTGCGGATTGCAAGCGTGCAGCGCGAGTGGCGCGAGACGGGACCCTGCCGGCATGGCAGCGGTGAACAGTACGTCCGCAAGCACTGGTACCAGGTAGAGGATGACCAGGGGCGTGTGCTGAAAATCTATTTCGCCCGCTCCGCGAAAGGCCGTCCGGCAAAAGCCTGCTGGCAATTGTTCAGCATGGATGTGGGAAGAGAGGGTAGTGGATTTGAAGGCGACATTCCTGGGGACGGGGACATCATCGGGGATCCCGATCATTGGTTGTGACTGCGAGGTCTGCACATCGCCGGATCCGAGGGACCGGCGGCGACGCACGAGTCTTTATGTCGAGGCGGGCGGTGTGCAACTGCTGGTGGATACACCGCCGGATTTCCGTGAGCAGGCGCTGGCGTATAAGGTTCCGCGAGTGGACGCCGTGTTTTTCACGCATGCCCATGCGGATCACATCATGGGGTTTGACGACATCCGCCGCTACAACACGATGCAGCGGGAGGTGATTCCCGCCTATGCGGGCGAGTCCACGATGCGCGATCTGCGCCGGGTGTTCAATTACATCACGACCGAGAGCGATCCGGGGTATTACCGTCCGCAGATTGAGTATCGTCCGATGGATGGCCCCGTGCAGCTAGGGGCGGTGACGGTGGAACCGTTGCCGGTGGTACACGGACGGCAACCCGTGAACGGGTTCCTGTTCACCACGGCAGGAGTGCGCCTGGCCTATGTGCCGGACTGCAAGATCATGCCGGACGAAACGCTGGAGCGGATCCGCGGCGTGGACGTGATGGTGCTGGACTGCCTGCGGCACCGTCAACATGCGACGCACATGACCGTCGAGGAATGCCTGGCCTGTCTGGAACGGATCGGGGCGGTTCGTTCCTATCTGATCCATATGTGCCATGAACTGTCTCACGCCACGCTGGAGGCCAGCTTGCCGGAGACTATCCGTGCAGCCTATGACGGTCTCGTCATCGAATGCTGACGGGGATTATTTGCCCCATTTGCAGATGACGCAGTGACGGCAGTCGAGATGGGCGGGTGGCGGAATGGTCAAGCCCTTGCGCCGGGCGGTGACGGCCTGGTAATGATTCATCAGCGCCAGCAGCGAGCCTAAGGCGATGAAGCCGCCCGGTGCCAGCACCATCAGTCCGATCGGCGTGACGCCGGGGATCTGCAACTGCGGCAGTCCTTTCCAGATCGTCAGTGTGCCGGCACCGAGCAGTTCGCGGCAGGAGCCGATCACCGCCAGTGCCAGCGTGAAACCCAGTCCCATACCGATGCCGTCGGCTGCCGAAAGCAGGACCGGATGCTTGGAGGCGAATGCTTCCGCCCGTCCGAGGATGATGCAGTTGACCACGATCAGCGGGATAAAGAGCCCCAGGCTGGCATGCAGGTCCGGTGCAAACCCTTTCATGATCAGTTCCACCACGGTGACGAACGTGGCGATCACGACGATGTAGCAGGGAATCCGCACCATGTCGGGAACGATGTTCCGGATGGCGGAAATCACCATGTTCGAGCATATCAGCACGAACGTGGCCGCCACGCCCATGCCGAGGCCGTTCTCGAGCGAGGTCGTGACGGCGATCGTCGGGCACATGCCGAGCACAATGCGGAAAATCGGGTTTTCGGCCCAGAGCCCTTTGATCAGTTCTTTCCAGAAGCGCATATTCAGTTTCCTCCGGTCTCGATAAGCTGGCGATTGGCGGTGAAGGCTTCCAGGGCCTCGCGCACGGCATCCACGACGGCTCTGGACGAGATGGTGGC
>CAZGBW010000130.1:3704-7380 GCA_964523995.1 uncultured Victivallales bacterium
GCGCCTGCTATCAGGCAGATGATGGTCAACGTCGCTGTAAGTTTAATCATCTCTTTCATTGTTTCTTCCTGGCGCGTCCGAAGATGTTCGGTCTTGTGAACCGGTTGATCAGCGGAGTGATGGCGTTCATCAGTAGAATGGCGAAACTGACGCCTTCGGGGTAGCCGCCCCAGCGTCGGATCAGCATGGTCATGACGCCGCAGCCGACCCCGAAGATCAACTGGCCGCGGCGGGTCAATGGCGAGGTCACCATGTCGGTTGCCATGAAAAGGGCGCCCAGCATCAGTCCGCCCGCCAGCATATGGAAGGACACGGGCATATTGGTTTCCGGCGAGACGACACGCAGGATCCCTGCGAAGATGGCGACCGTGCCGAGGTAGGCGACCGGGATATGCCAGGTGATGGTGCGGCGGAAAAGCAGGTAGAGCGCACCGAGCAGGAGTGCCAGCGCGGAGACTTCGCCGATGCAGCCGCTCATATTGCCCGTGAAGTAGTTGAGCATCGCGGTTCCATCCCAGACGACCGGGGAGGGTTGCTGCATGGAAAGCGCGGTCTTGACCAGGCCAAGCGGCGTTGCCACGGTGGTGGCGTCCGGTACGCTCCAGGCCAGCCCCTGCCAGCGGGCCGGGTTGAGGGCATCGTGCCAGCGGGTCATCGCGACCGGGAACGACACCATGAGTGCCACGCGAGCCACCAGCGCCGGGTTGAACGGGTTGTACCCGATGCCGCCAAAGACCTGCTTGGCGACGGCGATGGCGATGATGCACCCGACGAGGGCCATTCCGGAGGGCAGGGATGGAGGCAGGTTCATGGCGAGCAGTAATCCGGTGACGACGGCGCTGAGGTCGCCAATGCCCAGATCGCGGCCCATCCACTTGCGGCAGAGGGCTTCCGTGCCGACGCAGCCGAGCACGCAGACGGCGGTCAGCCGCATGGCGTGCCAGCCGAACAGGTAGAAACTGGCGAGCAATGCCGGCGACAGGGCGATGATCACGTCCAGCATGATCCGGCGGACAGAGGACCCCGAATGGGTATGCGGGGCGGTGCTGACTATTAACTGCGGGGAGGTATCGTCACTCATTTCGTCTGACTTTTCGTTTGGGCTTGCCGCCGTTTAAGGATGATCCGGGATTTCGCCATTTTCATGTGCTGCACCAGCGGCCGGTGGGCCGGGCAGGAAAAGGAACAGCATCCGCATTCGATGCAGTCCAGAACGTTGAGTTCCTCGGCGGCGTCGTAGTCGCCCGCCTCGATCCGGTTGCTCAGTTCGGCCGGCAGCAGGTCCATCGGGCAGGCATCCACGCAGCGGCCGCAGGCGATGCAGGGCATGGAGGAGTAGGTCTGGACCCGTCCGGGTTCGAGGAAGAGCAGCCCCGAGGTGGTCTTGGTGGTCGAGTTTTCCAGGCCGGACTGGGCGATGCCCATCATCGGCCCGCCCGAGATGATCTTGGCTGCCGGGCCGTTGAGTCCGCCGCAGAAGGCGAGCAGGTCGGCATAGGAGGTCCCGATGCGCGCGAGCACATTCTTCGGTTCGGCGACGATATGGCCTGTGACGGTGGTGACGCGCTCGATGAGCGGATTGCCGTTGATGACCGCATCCCGGACCGCATATACGGTACCGACATTCTCCACGACGCAACCGACATCCATCGGCAGTCCGCCGGAGGGGACCTCGCGGCCGGTCGCGGCGAAAATCTGCTGTTTCTCGGCACCCTGCGGGTATTCGGTCTTCAGGATACAGATGGCGATATCGCCCTCCGCGCCTTCCATGGCTTTGCCCATGGCGGCAATCGCCTCGGGTTTATTGCTCTCGATGGCGACGCGCACGGTCTTCACGCCGAGAATCTGGCGGATGATCTCGCAGCCCTGCCAGATCTGCTGTGCGCGCTCGACCATCAGGCGGTGGTCCGCCGTCAGGTAGGGTTCGCATTCGGCACCGTTCAGGATCAGGGTGTCAATCGGCTTGTCGGGGGGAGGGGAGAGCTTGACGCGGGTCGGGAATCCGGCACCGCCCATCCCGGCGACGCCCGCGTCGGCGATACGTGCCAGCAGCTCTTCTTTCGAGGCGGATCGCCAGTCCGGGATCGGGGCGACCGATGGGGCGGGGGCATCCTTCCCGTCGGGCTGGATTACGACACGCAGGGCGCGGGTGCCGGAGACCGTCGGGCCTTCCTCGACCTCCGCCACCGTTCCGGAAGTCGGTGCATGGACATGGGCGGAGATAAAGCCGACGGCTTCACCGATGCGCTGGCCCTTGAGGACGGTATCGCCCTTGGACACGATCGGTTTCGCGGGCGCGCCGAGGTGCTGTGCCATGGAGACGCACAGGCGCTCGGGCAGCGGCATGGTCACGATGGCCTTGTCCCGGGCAAGCCCCTTGAAGTATTCGGGATGGATGCTGCCGCGCAGCTTGAATAATGCCGATGTCGTTCTCATGCGTTGCTCCCGGGGGTGCTCGTTTCGGAGGCTGCAGCCGCGGCTGCGGGGGTGGCGGGCAATTCGGACGGCCCGGTTTTCACAATGCACTTGCCGGGGCATTTCTCGATCACGGCCTCGTTGATGGCGGGCTTGGCGTAATTGCGCAGGGCGAGGAATCCGTCCATCACGAAGGCCTCGCCGTCGAGTTTCGCGCAGAGGCGGCAGCCGATGCAGGCAACCGAACAGGCCTTCTTCGCCACCGGTCCCTTGTCTTTCGAGCTGCAGCGCACATGGATGGAGCTTTTGACCGGAACCATCTTGATGATCGAGCGCGGGCAGGCTTTCAGGCATGCCTTGCAGCCGATGCACAACTCCGGATGGACGATGGCCAGGTTCTCCTTGATCTCAATGGCTCCGACGGGGCAGGCAAAGGCGCAGCTCCCGTAGCCGAGGCAGCCGAAGCTGCAGAGCATATCGCCACCGGCGACCATGGCGGCCGCGTTGCAGTCCGCCACGCCGTTGTAGATGTGCTTGTGGACGGCCTTGAATTCGTCGCCTGCGCACATGACCATCGCCACCATTTTCTCGCTGGCGGCGACCTGCTGCCCAGTCGCGGCACCGAGGCGCTGCAGGACCTCGGGTCCGCCGGGCGCGCAAAGGTTCACGGGGGTTTCACCGGCGGCGATGGCCTTGGCGTAATCGGCGCAGCCGGCAAAGCCGCATCCGCCACAGTTGACCCCCGGCAGAATCGCCGTGAGTTCAGCGACCTTGGGGTCTTCCTCGACCGAAAGGAACCGGGCGGCCAGCGCGAGGGCGCCTCCACAGACGAGCCCGACCCCGCCGATCGTTCCGGATGTCATCAGTACAGGAGTCCAATCCATTATTTCACCATATTCGCGAATCCCATGAACGCAAGACTGAGCAGCCCGGCTGTGACCAGCGCGATAGCGACTCCCTGAAAGGCCCGTGGCGGGTTGGCTCGGTCTATCTTTTCCCGCAGTCCGGTAAAGATGAAGAGCGCGAGAGAGAATCCGACGGCGGCGGAAAATCCGAACACCACGGCTTTCGGCAGCGAGTAGTCGAGCTGGATGTTCAGCACGGCCACCCCCAGCACGGCGCAGTTGGTGGTGATCAGCGGCAGGAAGATGCCGAGGGCACCATGCAGTTTGGGCATGAACTTCTTCATGGCGATATCCACCAGTTGCACAAAGGCGGCGATCACCAGGATGAAGGCGATGGTCTGGAGATAGCCCATGCC
>CAZGBW010000131.1:0-7356 GCA_964523995.1 uncultured Victivallales bacterium
CGGCATGACCGTCTCGGGCGGCGAGCCGCTCTTCCAATTCGAGTTCACGCTGGCCTTGCTCCAAGAGGCCAAGCTGTGCGGGCTCCACACCTGCATCGAGACCTCCGGCTTCGCACCGTTCGAACGGCTGGAGCAGCTCAGGCCCCTGGTCGATCTCTTCCTCTACGACTACAAAGAGACCGATCCCGCCCGCCATCAGGAGTATACCGGTGCGCCGCGGGAGGTCATCGTCGACAATCTGATCCGCCTCGATCAACTCGGGGCAAAGACCATCCTGCGCTGCCCGATCATCCCCGGACTCAACGCCAGAGCCGACCATTTTGCCGGGATCGCCGCCATGGCAAACCGACTTCACAACATTCTCGAGATCAACCTCATGCCGTACCATCCGCTCGGCCAGTCGAAGAGCGAGCGCATCGGCAAGCCCGCCCCCATGGAGGACTCCACCTTCCCCGAAGCCGCCACCGTCGATTCCTGGGCGGCGGCGGTCGCCGCCGCCACGCGTGTGCCGGTTAGAACGGGGAGCTGATCAATCTTTTGGGCGGTCCCGGAGCGGCGGTCCCGGAGACAGGAAATGGGGTGTTGGCTTATTATCGATCTTGACCGTCATGCCGGATTTTCACATGCTCCCAGGCATGAAAGTGATGTTTCAGAGATGGTTAGGGCGGACTCAAAGGGCGTGTGCCCGTATCACCAGAAAAGCGATTTCTTATCAATTCAATGAATGTGAGTGATTCATCAGAAAGGACATGTCCCATGGCTGCTCGTTTGACTCTGGTCGCTGCCGCGTGCCTGTTGATGGCCTCTCTGGCCCTGGCCGATTACGACGTAAACGTGGACTTAAAGAACGTCTCCGGTCAGGAGAAGACCGATTGGCCTGTAGTTCTGAAGGTGTACACGGTGCTGGGGCGCAATCTACCGGCGGGGTCGGTCAACCCTAACGGCTTTCACGTCTATGACCCTTCGGGCAAGGAAGTGCCGCATGCCATCGAGGTTATTCCGCCCGATGACGTCTACGGCAATGACGAACTGATATTCATCGTGCCCAAGCTGGCCGACGGGCAAACGGCCACGTACCGCGTCACCAACACCAAGGAAAAGTCCGCCCTAAGGCAGAGCATCGACCTGGTCGGCAGTGCGCAGAATCTCATCGCCAACGGCGGATTTGAGAAGCCTTCCGCCAAGGAAGGCAGCTTGGATGGCTTTGTCGCCCCGGCCGAGCAGGACAGCAGCGTCAGGCATGGCGGCAAGGCGTCGCTGCGGCTCTCGGCCGAGGGGGCTACCGTCTCCACCACGTACGCCAAGCAGATCGAGCTGCACAAAGGCTCGTGGTACTACTTCGGCGTCTGGAGCAAGACAGAGAACGTGGCTCGCTTTGGCTATCAGGCCGGACCGGGCGCGAGCGTCAATTTCACCTACGCCGACCCGCCCACGACCAAGCCGGCCGACACCGCCTTCGGCTTCGTCATGCCGCAGTGCTCCACCCGCGACTGGCTCAAGTGCACCTTCGAGGGCGGCCGCACCGATTGGGGCATGGACCGCTACACCGTCCAGGCGACCGGCAGCAAGGCCAGCCTGGAATTCACACTGCCCCAGCCCAAGCACTACTACATGGAGCCGGGCAAGACCAAGGGCACGTGGTGGCTGGACGACGCCGTTCTCATTGAGCAGCCGGAGGCCAACGTCCGCTTCGACGCCGCCCTGGCCAAGCAGGTCAAGGACGGGCTGTTTGTCTTCACCCGTGGGCCGGAGATGCCGCTGGGCAAGCTTCAGGAAGTGGAAAAGACCGACATCTACAAGTTCCTGCCCGATGACAAGTACGAGACCCTCTGGGTGCAGATGCCATACGCGCATGAAGCCTTGAAAAGCTTTGACCTCAGCATCCTCAAGGGCCAGCGGGCCAGCTTCTGCGTGGGGCTGTACCACACGCGGGAGATCAAGGATGTCACCGTCGCCCCGGCCGGCCTGGCCCTAGAAGGCCCCGGGGGTAAACTGCCGGTTGAAACCGTCGAGTATTGCCCAGGCTACATCGGCCCCAGCCCCAGCCGGTACATGCCGGTGGTTGGCACGGCCGACAAGATCGAACCGGTCGACCCGCCCGGCGACAAGGGTGTGCGGTACTTCTTCGTAACCTTCCTTGCCCCAAGCGATGCCAAACCCGGCAAGTACACCGGCGCGATTGAAGTCAAAGTCGATGGCAAGCTGGTGCAGTCGGTGCCCACGACTCTCCGCGTGCAAGACATGGCCCAGCCGGTCATCAAGGACACCTACGTCGGCCTCATCTACAACGGCGGCCTGCCGGACATGAACGACATGCTCAAGCAGTACGCCCGCAGCGGCTTCACCCAGATCATGTGGTTCTGCGGCTGGCTGCCGCACGCCGCGGGGGCAGACGGCAAACAGCACATCAATGTGCCCGAGCTGGATAAGAAGATGAAACTGCTGGCCTCCCTGGGCATCGCCGGCTGCGGCTTGTACACCGACGTGCAGGTGGATGACCGCCCGGCCGGGCACGTCGGCTGGATGATGGGCGCCGGCTACGCCGCCGGCAACGCCTCGCCGGATGCCGCCCCCGCCAAGGCCGCCACCGAGGCCCGCAAGAAGGCCGACGACGACCTGAAGGCCGCCCAGGCCGCCGCCAAGGAAAAGCCCGACGATGAGGCCCTCAAGAAGGCCGTTGCCGACAAGCAGGCGGCCCTGAAAGAAGCCGGCGACGCCGAAAACGCCGTGCAAGTCAAGCTCGAGCCGATAGTCAAGGCCGAGTACGGCCGGATCTTGACGGAACTCGATACCGCTGCCAAGGCCCACCCCGATTGGCCGCGGTTTATCTACATGAACTGGGACGAGGCGACCCCCGCCCGCCCGAAGATGGGCTGGACCAAGGACTTCATTCCCGACGCCATCACCACGCTGGACATGCAATTCACCCCCTTTCCCAGCGTGCAGAAGTACTACAACACCCCGGCCTTTGACGACCCAGCCGACTGGACCGGGCCGGAACTGCTCAACTGGGTCAGGAAGCAGGGCAATGAAGTTGGCCTCTGCGGCGCGGCCGACACGGCCGAGGCCGACCGCTACCAGGCCGGCATGTTGATGATTACTTGCGGCTTCAAGTACTTCCACGCCTGGCACATCCGCGGCGGCCACACGCCCGGCCAGATGGCCTATGACAAGGACCGCAAGCAGACCCTGCGTGGCCACGAGATGATCTGCTGGGCCCGCGGCATGGACGACCTGAAGACCTACCGCCTGCTCAAAGACGCTCTCGACCAGGCCAAAAAGTCCGGCAAGAACGCCCAGGCCGTCAAGGCGGCCGAGGATTACCTGGCCGGCATTCTCAAGGTCTGGACGGCCGACCAGCGCAAGTCCTGGACCCTTCAGCCGTACTTAGGCACGGCCTGGTCGTGGGGCTACGAGCAGTTCTACGACGACTGGCAGGAACAGATGGCCAAGCACGCGGCAGCCGTGTTGGGAGTCAGGTGGGTCGATTAGAAAAACGGATGTATCCGGCGGATCATTCCGTGTGACTTTGAATAGGCATTTCGACCGGGTAAATCGAGATTGACTATTTTCATGCTCACACACATAATGCCCCTTCATTTTTTTTCAAGTTCATCCGCGGCTATTGGAATGCGTATCCTATAAGGCATCGGGCTGCGCAGGGAGACGGGTATGGAGTTGTTCTGGCAGGCTTTGACCATCATGACACTGGGAATGATCCTGGTGTTCCTGTTCCTTTTCGTCGTCATCCAGTGTATGAATCTGACGGCATTCCTGATCCGCCGTTACGCGATTCAGCACCCCGCCCCGCCGCCCGATGGCACCGCAAGCCTTGCACACGCCCGTTTGGCGGCGGCCATCGCCGCCGCGACCGATTTCACATCTGCCAAGCACTAAAAGGAGACTTCTTCATGGCTCGCGTCCATATTACCGATCTGACACTGCGTGATGCTCACCAGTCGCTGTTCGCCACCCGCATGCTGACCTCCGATATGCTGCCTGTCGCCGCGCAGCTCGACGGGGCCGGCTTCTGGTCGCTGGAGACGTGGGGAGGGGCCACGTTCGACTCCTGCATCCGTTTCCTGAACGAGGATCCATGGGAGCGGATCCGCAAACTCAAGGCCGCGATGCCCAGGACACCGATGCAGATGCTTCTGCGCGGGCAGAACCTCCTTGGCTACCGGCACTACGCCGACGATGTCGTCGAGGCGTTTGTCGAGCTGGCGGCGACGAATGGCGTTGATGTGTTCCGCGTGTTCGATGCGCTCAACGATGTACGCAACATGCAGACCTCATTCAAGGCCGTCAAGAAGGCTGGCAAGCATGCCCAGGCCACGATCAGCTACGCGACCAGTCCCGTCCACACGCTTGAGAACTACGTGGCGTTGGCGCGCGAACTCCAGAAGATAGGTGCTGACTCGCTGTGTATCAAGGATATGGCCGGGCTTCTGAAACCCTACGCCGCCTTCGCGTTGGTCAAGGCCCTGAAGAAAGCCGTGGACCTGCCGATCCAGATCCACTCGCACGCCACCACCGGAATGTCCGTGGCCACGTTGATCAAGGCGGTCGAGGCTGGCGCCGACGGCATCGACACCGCCATTTCCTCCATGGCGATGGGGACGAGCCACTCGCCTACGGAAACCATGGTGGAGATCCTCGCGGGAACGGAATACGACACCGGGTTGAGCATCAAGCCGCTGGTCGAGTTGGCGGCCTATTTCCGTGATGTCCGCAAGAAGTACAAGGCGTTCGAGTCGTCGTTCGCGGGTGCCGACACCCGCATTCTTATCGCCCAGGTTCCCGGTGGCATGCTTTCCAACCTGGAGAGCCAGCTCAAGGAGCAGAACGCCCTTGGCAAGCTTGACGCCGTCCTGGACGAGATTTCCGTTGTGCAGAAGGATTTCGGCTATCCACCGCTCGTTACCCCCACCAGCCAGATCGTCGGCACCCAGGCGGTATTGAATGTGCTGTTCGGCCGCTACACCCAGCTCAGCAACGAATCGAAGAACCTGCTTGCTGGCAATTACGGGTTGACTCCCGCAAAGCCGAACCCGGATCTGGTCAAGCGCGTGCTCAAGGAGCTGGGCATGCCTGAGATGATCACCTGCCGCCCCGCCGACCTGATCACGAACGAGCTGGACAAGATCGAAACGGAGCTGAAGCAGAAACTCGGCGTTACATCCGTCGCGCGCGAGGATGTGCTGACCTATGCCATGTTCCCGCAGGTGGCCATCGGGTTCTTCAAGACACGTCCCAATGGCCCGGTCAAGATCGAGGCACCTGCCGACAGTCCTGCCGCCAGTTCCGCTGTCGGTCCTGCGGTCGCGCCTGCGGTTGCCCGGAGCGGGTCCGGTCATTTCGCGGTCACGGTGGACGGTGTCGAGCACAAGGTCAGCCGTGTGGCCGAGCCGGATGGCAGCGTGAAGCTCAGTGTGGACGGCCAGCCATTCCACATCCGCGTGAAGCAGGTGGATTCCAGGACGCCGGATGATGAAGCCGCGCGCGACACCACCGGCACTGTGCACAAGGTGCCAGCCCCCATGCCGGGTACCATTGTCACCCTCACGGAGACCGATGGTGACCAGGTCGACAAGGATGAGCAAATCTGCATCATGGAGGCTCTCAAGATGCAAATGACCATCCTCAGCACGCATGCGGGCCGGCTCAAGTACCGGGTCAAGCCGGGGGATGTGGTCAAGGCTGGAGATACGATCGCGGATATCGCTTAAGGATAAGGAACCTGTTGATGCCACACGCCATTAGACAATCATTCGCAACATTCTTCCGTCGCCGCGGTGTTCGCCCGCTGGTGCTTACCGTCCTGACCGTCCTGGCGCTGGTACAGTTCTTCCCGGCTGTTCCGGTAGTGGCTGCAGCGGCCTCTCCCGCTGCCGCCGCGCCTGCCGTGGAGATGGATGCCACGACACCGCAGCGACCCGCCGCCGACATTATTTCGCTAGGCGGTTGCCTGAGAAGCATTGCACGTTCGACGGGTATCTGGGACATGACCGCTGGCGGCCACTGGAAGCAGATCATCATGGTCATTGTTGGTTTTGTCCTTCTGTATCTGGGCGTGGTCAAGGGTTTTGAGCCCTTGCTGCTTGTCCCGATCGCCTTCGGGACCATTTTCGTCAATGTGCCGTTGGGCGAGATGGGAAGCTCGCATGGTTTCCTGACCCTGATCTTCGAGCGTGGTATTCGGAACGAGGTGTTGCCCCTGATGGTCTTCATGGGGATCGGCGCACTGTGCGACTTCGGTCCGCTCCTGGCATGTCCGCGCGTGGCGATCCTCGGTGCGGCCGCGCAGTTTGGCGTCTTCGGGACCTTGCTGGGTGTTGCAGCGTTGAATGCCCTGCCATGGTTCGACTTCACGATCAAGCAGGCCTGCTCGATCGCCATCATCGGCGGCGCGGATGGTCCGACCTCGATTATCGTGGCTTCCAAGTATGCCCCGGAGATGCTGGGGTCCATCGCGGTGGCTGCCTACTCCTACATGGCCTTGGTCCCGGTGATCCAGCCGCCGATCATGAAGCTGCTGACCACGCCGAAAGAGCGTCTGATCCGCATGCGTCAGGTGCGCGACGTCAGCCAGCTGGAAAAGATCATCTTCCCGCTGCTGCTGGTGGCCCTGTGTGTTCTGCTCCTGCCGACCGCCTTGCCGCTGATGGGATGCTTCGCCTTCGGCAACTTCATCAAGGAGTCCGGCGTCATCGAGCGTATCTCGAAAACGCTGCAGAACGAGCTGATGAACCTGGCAACGATCTTCCTGGGGCTTGGTGTCGGCATGCAGATGGCGGCGGACAAGTTCATCCAGCCCGCGACGCTGGGTATCATCCTGTTGGGGCTGCTCGCCTTCTCGCTGGGAACGGCTGGAGGCGTGCTCTTCGCCAAGCTGATGAATCTGATCTGGAAGGACAACCCGGTGAACCCGTTGATCGGGTCGGCGGGCGTCAGTGCCTTCCCGATGGCCGCGCGGGTCTCGAACAAGCTCGGACTGGAAGCCGATCCGCACAATTTCCTGTTGATGCATGCGCTGGGTGCCAACCTGGCCGGGCAGATCGGCTCGGTGGTCGCGGCGGGTGTCATCCTTTCCATTTTCAACTAGAATTCCAGGCGTAACGCCGCGCCAAGGGTGATGGTGTCGCCATCAATATCGTGACCGATCTCGCTTAGGCTGGGGCCTTCCGCAAACCGGTAGTTGGCATTCAAGTACAGAATTTTTTTCGGGGTCTGTCCCTAAGTTCAATTTCGGTGAAGATGGAAGCGTCAGCAATCTAGGCTAGCGAAAGGAAATAATGATGACGAGTGTAGTTCATGAGTTGCGGCAGGCATCAGTCCCCGGCGGCGGGGTCCGGC
>CAZGBW010000132.1:0-7304 GCA_964523995.1 uncultured Victivallales bacterium
CGAATCCTTAGCGAACGCTCGCTGCCCACCGACCTTGTGTCGGTGGAAGCCAACGTTGAGTTTGAAGGATCGCACCGCCATTTCTCAACTTCCTTCACCACCGGCGCAAGGCCGGTGGGATCGCGGCAACAATAACCCTCTGGTATCCGATTCCCGGCTTCGCTAAGGATTCGTGAAGGCCAGCGGTACCCCGTCATGGGTGCGGCGGAGGAGGCGGCGGCGGGGGAGGCGGACGATGATCGTCCCTCGGCGGGCGGGGCGGACGCGGTCGCAGGTCCTCGGCCGTCATATGGTCCAGGATGTTCTGTTGCGAGGGATCAAGCAGCGGACGGATCTCGGCGAACATCTGCTCGGCGCGCTTCTCCATGCCGGCGCGGTGGGTCTTGAAGCCAGCCTCGAAATCCTCCGCCAGCCGCCGGACCGGTTCCCGTATGGCGGGCATCTGTTCCCTGGAAAGCTTCAGCGCCTGCACGAGCCGCTCCGTCAGCAGTTCCTCCAGCCGTTGCGGTCCCTCCTTGATCATGCGATGGAATCGCTGTTCCGCATAGTGCCTGCCTGCAAAGAATCCGGCGGCGATGCCGGATACCAGGATGACCAGCATGGCGAGATATATATTCTTCCTCATCGGCTACTCCTTTGTGGCGATCAGCCACTCGTATTGCGTTCTGGCGGTTGCAAGTTCCCACGTCACGGCGGTATCCGGCATCTGGACCTTCACGGCGGCAATGCCGGCAAGGAGGGCCAGCGCCGCCGCCGCCGCCGCCGCGCGCCAGACCGCCTTCTCCAGGCGCGGGAACGGGATGGCCAGCGGCGCACGTTCCGCGCGCACCCGGCACATGACCTGCGCGACCCATGCCTCATCCGGCAGTGCGCCAGGCCTGCGCATATAGGCAGCACGCGCGGTCCCGAGCCGTTGTCTGATTTGCGCCTCGGTCATCCTCATGGTGTTATTCCCTCCTGCCTGTCCATTGCACTCAGTACGGCCTGCAGCCGCTTCCTGAGCCGGTGCGCCTTCACTTTCACATTCACCAGCGACCAGCCAAGGGCATCGGCCACCTCGCGCAGTGGCAAGTCCTCAAAATAGATGTATTCCATCAATGCGCGCTCCTCCACTCCCAGGACAAGGAGAGCCTCTTCCACCCGGCCTGCCGCGTGCAGGCGCCCCCTCTCGTCCGCATAGGCCGTTTCCGCCATCCGCACATCGGCGCGTTCCGTCTGGCGGTTCCTTCCGTCGGCATCGGGCGTATCCAGCACCTCGTACCGCTGCCGGCGCTCCTGCGTCCGCCAGTAGTCGCAGGACCGCCGACGGGCGATCCTGGCGATCCAGTGCTCGAACGGCTGCCTCCCGCCGTAGTCGCCAAGCGAGCGGAAGGCGGAAACAAAGACCTGCTGGGCGACGTCCTCGACGTCGCCCGCCGGCACCCGCCGGGAGACAATGCCGAACACGGCGCGGCTATGCCGGCGCACCAGGATCTCAAATGCATCCACCTCGCCACCCGCAATCGCCTCCAATACCGCCTCGTCCGGCGGTTGGTTGTCCGGCGGGCAGGTTTCCGCCCCGTTGTTACCCGTCATTCGCTTTCCAGACCCTTTCAAGCGTGTTAGTCGGCGGTAGACGTCGGAAGGTTACAATCACCCATGTCTTTTTCAAAGTACCAAAACGGGATTCCGCAAGTTACCCTTGGCCGTAACCTTTGGCCGCCAGGGCGCGACTATAGGGTTGCAGGTGATGATTAACCAACCCAGGAGAGGAGACAACAATGAAGATGACAGGTGGATTACTGACAGCCATTCTCACGTTGACAGGAACCGCCCTTCTGGCGGTGGAGCCGGAGGCGCCAGGCATGGGGCCCGACGGGCACCAGCCGCCTCCCGGCATGGAGTGCAGGCAACCCGGCGGACCGGGGGCCGGTCATGCACCCGGACGCGGATTGATGAAAGAGCGGATGCCGATGCCGGACCGGGCGCAGCTTGAGGCGGCCGGGGTCGACGCGAAACAGATCCTTGCCTTGACGACACTGCGGTACGACGCGGGGATACGGCGAGTGGACCTGCAGGCGGCCGTCGAGAAGGCCGAGATGACGCTTGAGCTCCAGATGGCTGCGGAGACGGTGGATCCCGCCGACGTGATGAATGCCGTCACGGCACTGAACCAGGTCCGTGGCGAGCTCTTCAAGGCGGACATCGAGAACCAGCTGAAGATCCGCGAGATCCTGGGCAACGCGGTCATGCGCAAGCTTCAGGAACAAGGGCCGCAAGGCCGTCGCCCGCCGCCCCCGCGCGCTGAGGCAACCGACGACCGTCCGCTGGCGCAGCCACGATGAGAACCAGTTCCATCATTATCGTTCTGTCGTGCATGCTGCTTGGCGGGTGCATGACCGTTGGTCCGGATTACACGCGCCCAGTTGTGGACACGCCCGCAAACTGGAGCGCGACGGCCGACGGCGTGGTAAGCCAGGGGGACCTGGACCCAATGGCCCTCGGGCGCTGGTGGCTCGTTCTCGACGATCCTGTCTTGAACGACCTCATGAACAGGGCGCAACAGGGTAACCTCGATCTCAAACAAGCGGATGCGCGTCTGCGCCAGACTCGCGCTCAACGTCAGTTGACCCGTTCGGAGCAGCTTCCGAAAGCGTCCGTCGGCGCAACCGCAAGGCGATCACGGGGTAGCGAGCAGATGGGGGCAGGAGGTTCCGGCGGGACCGCGACAACCTACGCCAACAGCCTCGACGCAAGCTGGGAACTCGACCTGTTCGGAGGGAAACGGCGTGCAGCCGAATCGTCCGAAGCCTCGCTACAGGCTTCGCAGGAGGCTTTGCGCGACGTGATGGTCGCGCTACTTGCGGAGGTGGGGCTGACCTACGTCCAGTGCCGCTCCGCCCAGGTTCGCCTGGCCATTATGGAAGACAATCTGGCCGCCCAGACCGAAACGTACAACATTACCGTCTGGCGGCAACAGGCGAGCCTGGTCTCGCCGCTGGATGTTGACCAGGCCCGGGGGATCCTGGAGCAGATGCGTGCCGAACTGCCGACGCTCCGCACCGGTATCCAGCAGGCCGAACACCAGCTTGCCGTCCTGCTTGGCGTGGCTCCGGGAAGTCTGATGGAACAACTCGGCACGGGTGCGTTGCGGATCCCCGCGACCTTCTTGCCTCCTGCGATAGGCGTCCCCGCCGATGTATTGCGCCAACGGCCCGATGTCCGGGAGGCGGAACGTAAGCTGGCCGCACAGACGGCGCAGATCGGCGTGGCGACGGCGGCACGCTATCCTGAGTTCACCCTGAGCGGTTCCATCGGCCTGGAGGCGCTCGCCATCGGTGATCTGTACACGGCCGGGGCACGAACCGCCCAAGGGCTTCTGAATGCGGGTCTTGTTGTTTTCGACGGCAGGCAGATCCGCCAGAGGATTGCCATCCAGACCGCGATACAGGAAGAGGCCCTCGCCGCCTATGAGGCGGCGGTACTTCGCGCGTTGAAGGACGTGGAGGATGCCCTGGTCGCCTGTAACAACGAGCGCGCGCGGGAGATCGCTTTACAGGATGCCGTATCGGCCGGTGAACGCGCATTCAAACTGGCAAGGGATAAATACGCGGCCGGACTCGTCGACTACCAGACTGTGCTTGGCACGCAGCAATCCTTGTCAAACACCCAAAGCGCGCTGGCGTCAAGCCATGCGGAGGTCGTTTCCAACATGATCCGACTCTACAAATCGCTGGGAGGCGGATGGACCCCTTCTCTTGGCAACGAAGTCCAGACCAAAGCACCAGGAAGAACAGGAGCAGCAGAATGAACACCAACACCACGCTACAGGACAAGGACGTCGAGGAGACGCTCGGTTTGCACGAGAATGCAGGCAACCATCGTGTTCGCCGCGCCATTGGCATCCTCATGGTGGTTGCGGCTGTGCTGGCGCTACTGCTTGTCGCGAGAAGCCGGAAGGGCATTGCGGAAGGCATTCGTTACGAGACGGAACCCGTAACGCGTGGCGATCTGGTGGAGACCGTCACCGCGACCGGCACCTTGGTCCCCGTAAACGAGGTTGAGATCGGGTCGGAGATCTCCGGGACCATACGGTCTGTCGAGGTCGATTTCAATGACCGGGTCACAAACGGGCAGGTACTGGCTCGCATCGATACCTCCAAACTGTCCGCGCAAGTGCAGCAGTCCGAGTCCGCGCTGGAGGCTGCACAGGCAGGAATCCTCGAGGCGGAGGCGACGTCGAAGGAGGCGGAGGCGCAGTTGAAGCGGTTGCTCCATGTGCATGAGATCAGCGGTGGGCAGGTGCCGTCCCGGAATGAGCTCGACGCGCAGGAGGCGGCGGTTGCACGAGCGCGTGCCAGCGTCGCCAGCGCGAAAGCCGGCGTATCCAAGGCACAGGCGGCATTGGATGTCAATCGCTCGGACATGGAGAAGGCCGTGATTGTCTCCCCGATCGACGGCATCGTATTGAACCGCACGATCGAACCCGGACAAACCATGGCGGCCTCCTTCGAATCCCCGGTGCTATTCACACTGGCGGAAGATCTTGCGAAGCTTGAACTGCAGGTGGATGTCGACGAGGCCGACGTCGGACGGGTGCGTGACGGGCAGGATGCGATATTCACGGTGGATGCCTTCCCGGACAGGCATTTCCCCGCCAGGATCACGCAAGTGCGCTACGGATCGGAGACGACCGAAGGGGTGGTGACATACACGACGGTGCTGAACGTCGGCAACGATGACTTGTCCCTCCGTCCGGGGATGACGGCGACAGCGGTGATCACGACGCGGAGCGCGGAGAATGCGGTGCTTGTCCCCAGCGCGGCCTTGCGTTTTGCGCCCCCGCAGGAATCCAAAGGCGTGGCCGGAGAAGGCAACGGGGGCAAACGAAGCCTGATTCGCTCGATCCTGCCGGGCCCGCCGGGCCGGGGTAAGAAGACAAATGCATCCAGACTTTCCGGACCTCCTACGGTACATGTACTCGAGGGAACACAACTGCGCCCGGTGCAGGTGACAACAGGCTTGTCCGATGGAATCCGGACCGAAGTCACCGGCGGCGCGATTGAACCGGGAATGAATCTGGTAACGGCCATGAAGACAGGGCGGAAATGACAACTGCACCTTCATCACCCCTGGCCGCCGAGCATGCCCTGATCGAACTGCAGGGCGTGACAAGAGTCTATGGGACCGGAGGCGCTGCCGTGTCGGCCTTGCAGGGGATAGACCTCACCATCGCCCAGGGGGAATTTGTGGCGGTGATGGGACCGAGCGGATCAGGCAAGAGCACAGCCATGAACATCCTGGGCTGCCTGGACACGCCAACCGGCGGCACGTATCGTTTCAAGGGGGTCGATGTCGGGGTCCTGACCCGCAATCAACGGGCGCTGCTGCGGCGTCACTATCTGGGGTTCGTCTTCCAGGGTTTCAACCTGCTGAACCGCACCTCCGCGCTGGAGAACGTCGAACTCCCGCTGCTGTACCGGGGCGACTCGATCGGCATCAGGCGTTCCCAGGCGCGAAAGGCCCTGGCAGCAGTGGGGCTGACCGGTCGGGAACACCACACACCGGGTGAGCTCTCCGGCGGGCAACAACAGCGCGTGGCCATCGCCCGCGCGATGGTCACGAATCCCGTGGTGCTGCTCGCGGACGAACCCACGGGGAACCTGGATTCCGCGCGAAGCGAGGAAATCATGAACCTGCTGGCCGAGATCAACATCCAGAAGGGCGTCACGATCATCATGGTAACCCACGAGCCGGGCATGGCAGCATACGCACGGCGGACCATTCATTTCCGGGACGGGTTGATTGAGAATGATCGCTCCCATCAGGGAGGTGCATGATGTTGTGGAATGCCTTTCTCCTCGCGTTGCGGGAGCTGCGACGCAACAAGATGCGCTCGTTCCTGACGATGCTGGGCATCATCATCGGTGTGGCGGCGGTCATTACGCTGGTGACATTGGGGGGCGGGGCCACGAAGCAGGTCACGGACCAGATTTCCTCCCTGGGAAGCAACCTGCTGATGGTCCGCCCGGGCAAGCATATGGGGCCGGGACAAAGTTCCGGTGCAAGGCCATTCAAGCTGCCAGACGCGGAGGCTCTCGCACGGGAGATCCCCTCCCTGGCTGCTGTGGCCCCGACGGTGGGAAGCGCGACGACGGCCATCTATGCCAACGAGAACTGGAACACGACCGTCACCGGGAGTTCCGAGCAATACTTCACCGTCAACAACCGGAAGATCAAGGCCGGAAGGGCGTTCACATCCGGGGAGGCTCGATCCGGGTCGGCGGCATGTGTCATCGGGGAAACCGTGCGAGCCAAGTTGTTCGGTTCCCGTGACCCTGTGGGAAGTCGAATCCGCCTGAACAAGCTGTCGTGCGAGGTGATCGGCTTGCTGGAGCCGAAGGGACAGTCATCGATGGGAACGGATCAGGACGACCTTGTGGTGATTCCCCTCCGCACCTTTCAGCGCCGCGTGTCGGGGAATACGGATGTGAACATGATTCAGGTATCGGTACGGGATGGGGCGGCGACGGAAGCGGCGGAGGACGAGATCACGCAAGTCCTGAGATCCCGAAGGCATTTATCCGCTAACCAGGAGGATGACTTTGATGTCATGGATATGAAGGAGATTGCCACGATGCTTTCGGGTACGACGCGGGTGCTGACCGGCCTCCTCGGAGCGGTGGCTGCCGTGAGCCTGCTAGTCGGCGGAATCGGCATCATGAACATCATGCTTGTGTCCGTCACGGAACGGACGAGAGAGATCGGTACGCGCCTGGCGATCGGCGCGCTGGAGTGGGAAGTGCTTCTCCAATTCCTGGTTGAAGCGGTGGTCCTGTCGTCCTGCGGTGGTTTGATTGGCATCATGCTCGCCTTGGTCTCGTCGCTGGCGCTGGCGAACCTGCTGGCCGTTCCCTTTGTCGTCAACGTATCCATCATCCTGATCGCATTCCTATTCTCGGCGGGAGTGGGCGTTGTCTTCGGCTATTTCCCTGCGCGAAAAGCCGCTCAACTGGACCCCATCGAAGCGCTGCGGCACGAGTAGTCGGACGAGTCAGCATTTGCGTTTGGCGGCACCGCGACGCGAGTTGGAGCTTGTCGCCGTTCGCGGGATTTCGCACTATCCGGTCATGCAAAACAAGGATCATCCTGCGCTTGATGCCATCGGAACGGATTCCGTTTCACCGCTGGATCCGCAAAGCACATCCCTGCGCGAATGGATAGGGCACCTGCGGACGAGCCTGGCCGATGGCAGCCTGGTGAAGGTCGCGCTCGGCCATTACACAGGGACGGAAGACGGGTTGAAAGGCATCCAGGCGCGCCCG
>CAZGBW010000133.1:0-7293 GCA_964523995.1 uncultured Victivallales bacterium
CGGATCAATATCCTTGCGCGAGACAGTATGTGCGGAGCGTTTAACAATGGTTGGTTCTCGAGTACCCATAACAGCCTTCATCATACGCGGAAAAGGCGGTGAAAGCAATGGATGTTTTCTGCAGAATCAAATTTTCGATTGTGCGTTTTTTGGTTGACGGATATTCGGTTCATCGGCATGATTGTGGAGTTCTATATGGCGGGGTCCCCGATTCCTTGGTTTTGGTGGTGGATGGGGGGCCGTCTCTTACAGGAAGAATCAGTAAAGGAGATTTGTTCATGATGAAATTGTACAAGGGCGTTTCAATTACCGGAGTCCTCTGTCTTTCAATGGTTTCCAGCTTGATCGCGCAAGAGGGCGATGCGGGGCAGCCGGTGCGCCTCTCGGTGGGTGTCGAGGCCGTCGGGACCGATAATCGAGACTCCAGTGCGACGGATAAGCAGGACAATGTGGATATCTATCTGCGCCCCCGTATTGAGATTATCTCGGGAACGGGCAATTCAGTGGTGGATCTCTACTACGAACCGGGGCTCCGTTACCGTACGGAACCGGGGGACGAGCAGGACGAAACCGATCTGCAGCATGCTCTTGGCGCGAACCTGCGTCATGCGTTCTCCGAGCGTTTCCGCCTGCGTTTAAGCGATCACCTGTCGGTTACCGACGATCCCGCCATCGAGGAAAAGGGGAGTGTGGTGCGTGGCGACCAGAGCTACATCCTTAACCGGGCCGTTGCCGGGATGAATTATGACCTGTTTCTCTACTCGAATCTGGATGTCCTTCTGCAGAGCCAGATCCGCCGCTACGATGATGATGACGTGGCCTCGCGCTCGGATGTGGACGAGACGCTTGCCCGTGTCCAGCATCGCTACAGTCTGACGCCGACCCTGCGGACGCTGCTGACCGGCGAGTACCGGATGTATGCCTACGAGGAGAATCCGCTGTATACCCGTGATTTTGACTCCATGATTGTCGCCGCCGGTCTCGAGAATGCATTCACGCCCAACACCATCGGCTCGGTCTCCGCAGGATGGCAGACGCGCGAGTATGAGGAGTCCGCACTGGATTCTGAGGGAAAGCCGTACGTGCGTGCCGATCTCAGCGGGCAGTTGACCCGCGAGTTGCGGATCGGTGCGGTCGCCGGGTACGGCCTGCGCGACTCCGACGCCTATCCCTATGCCTCGCAGGAATACAAGGACGTCAGCGCGTTTGCCGATGCAAGGGTGACTCCTAATCTGCTGCTTCGCGCCTCCGGGACGTACCGCATTTCGACCTATGAGTCGCTTGATCTGCTTCCGGGTGGTGATGAAACCACGATGGTGGCGGATGCCGAACTGATATTCAGCGTCACGGAATCCGCCTCGCTGGCGGCTGGTTTCCGTGTCGAGGATGTGGATGCGGATAGCGGGGTCGGGGCCTCGTATACGAAAAACATTGTCCGGCTTGGCGCCTTGCTCAGTTTCTGATGATGGGATGCGCCGGCACCGCTGGTCTATAAAGCGAAATCCGGTTGCCGCCGCAGGCACCGGATTTCGTGTTTTTTTTGCGCGGCAGGATGCATTGGGGTTAGGCGGAAACAATCATGGCAGATTCCGAACAGAATCTTCATTTTCTGGATTACTGGCGAGTGATCGGCTCTCGCAAGGAAATCGTCATCGCGGTTTCCCTCCTCGTGGTGATTACCGGCATCATCATCACATATGCCATGCCCAAGGTGTATATGGCATCCGCCGTGGTCAGGGTTCAGGAGAGTACACCGGATGTGGCGGTCTTCACTCCGGAAATGATGCGGTTTGATCCGCTCTTCCTGCGTACCCAGTTTGAAATCATCCAGTCCCGCCCCGTGATCGAGGAAGTGATCCGCCGTCGCGACCTGGACCGCAAGCTTTCCCGCGCCTATGGATATGACCAGCTGCCGCCAGCGGTGCGCATGGATCAGACGGTCAAGCTCATGTCCCGTTGGATGCGGGTGCAGCAGTACCGCGACACCAATCTGATCGAGATCCAGGTTCTGCTTTCCGAGCCGAAGGGGGAGGCGGCCCATGAGGCGGCCATGGCCGCGACGATGGTGACGGAGGTCTTCCGGGAACAGGTGGAAAGCCGCAGCAAGAAGGCCATGGAGAATGCGCTGGATGCCCTGTTCGAGGCCTTCCAGGAGCAGGACCAGCGCATGCAGAAGGCGGATGTCGAGGTGGAGCGTATCCGTCGGGAATACAAGATCGATGTGGTGGATCCTTCCGCTGGTAGCCGTGCGTCGCTCGATAAGATGACGCTGACCATGCTGGAGGAGATGCGGATACGGGCGAGCCAGACGGTTGCGGAGAAAGAGGCTCGCCACAAGCTCGTCCAGACGCTGGCGGATGAGCGGCTGATTGAAGCCGCTCAATATCTGGTTAATGACCAGAGTATCCCTCAGCTTGTAGCGGACAAGCGCAAGGCCGAGGTTGATCTCAGCCAGCTGGAGGAAGCCTACGGGCCGAAGCATCCGGATGTATTGCGGGTGAAACGCGTGATCGCCTCGCTGGAACAGAAGATCCAGGACGCGCTGGGTGGATTGAAAACCGGCGTGCTTGCCGAATTCAACGCGGCACAGGCCAAGCTGGAGATCATCAATTCGGAACTGCAGGGACTCCGGGACCGCGAGCGGGAGGCGGAATCCAGCAGTTACCGCATTTTCGCGGAAGCCATTGATGCCAGGAATCACGTCAAGAAGATACGCGATGCGCTCGAGATGCGTTATTTCCAGGAGCAGATTGAGTTGCGCATCCCAAAAACAACTGTGGAGCTCATTTCCGAGGCGAAGGCGCCCCATGAGGAAGACAACGTCAGTCCCAACATGGCACTGAACATCATGCTGAGTATTCTCGCCGGTCTGGGGGCCGGGATAGGCCTGGCGTACTTTGTAGAGTATCTGGACACCTCGGTGAAGACCATTGACGACATTGAGAAGAGCATGCAGGTGCCGGTCCTCGGGGTGATCCCGCAGAAGGTTGTGCCTCTCAATGAAGCCGGGGCCAATCCTGCACATGCGGAGTCCTATCGTATCCTGCGCACGAACATACAATTCTCCCAGAAGTTCAAGGATGGTAAAACCCTTTGTTTCACGAGTGGCAGCATGGGCGAGGGAAAGTCGCTCACCTTGTTCAATCTGGGCTTCATCTGCGGCCAGCTTGGTGACCGCACGATCATCATAGATTCTGATCTTCACCGCCCTCGGCAGCACCGGATGTTCGGCGTTTCCAATAAGGTGGGTCTCGCCAATCTGCTGATCGGGGAGGTCTCCCTGGATGACGTGATCCAGAAGAGTGTGTTTCCCAATCTGGATTTCCTGCCGAGCGGGAAGCTTGACAGCGGGGTGCACGGTCTGCTCGATACGCAGCGCATGCGCAGCCTGATCGCCTCGCTGAGGGATCGGTACGACCGTATTTTCTTTGATGCGCCACCTATTATCGGGGTCAGTGACGCCTCGGTGCTGGCACGGGAGGTGGACGGGGTCATGCTGCTGATTCAGCACCGCAAATATCCAAAGGCCGTTTCTGAGCGTGCCAAGGGGATGCTTGACAACATGGGCGTGAATCTGATGGGCGTGGTCCTGAATAATATCAATGTATCCAGGGACCAGTCCTACTATTACTACCACCAGTACTATTACCAGTCGAACTACACGACCCGTGCGCGAAAGGGAGAGGTATGAAGCGATTCCGGATAGCCGCCCTCCTGTCGGCATCGCTGCTGGCGGCAGGTTGCATGACGCCGCCCCGGGATCATGATATTCATCGGATGGATAAGTACCGTCCGGTGACGGAGAATATCATGCTACCCGCCCCGGCGGTGCCTTTGGTTGTGGATATGGCTCCTGCTCAGGCGGGTGCTGCCACGGGTGCGGTTGCCGTGGCCACGTCTGCGGTCCCGGTGGCGGTGGTGGGGGTTGCTGAAACGGGTGCGTTTGCCGTGGCCACGTCTACGGTCCCGGAGGCGGTGGTGGGGGTTGCTGAAACGGGTGCGGTTGCCGTGGCCGATACTGCGGTCCCGGTGGCGGTGGATGGGACTGCTGCAACGGGTGCGGTTGTCGCGGCGGATGCCGTCGTACCGGTAGCGGGCTCCGACGGTATGGGCAAGGCGCAAGGTCAGCGGATCCTGAGCAGGGGGGATCGGATCATGATCTCGTTGCGCGGCATTCCGGTGGCGGAAGACAATAAGAATATTATTGACGGTCTTGGCGAGGTGACGCTTCCCTATGTCGGACAAGTGCGGGTTGCCGGCCTGACGGCATCCGACGCGGAGCGGCTGATCGAATCCACCTATGTGGAACGGGGCATCTACCGCAGCATTAACGTCATTGTCGTCGCCGAGGATAAAGTCTATTTTGTGCAGGGAGAGGTGGCCCGGCAGGGTAAGTTCTCCATGTCGGGCGACGTGACGCTGTTGCAGGCCATTACCGAGGCCGGTGGATATACCCCCTTCGCAAACCGCCGGAGTGTGAAGATCATTCGTGGCGAGCAGGTCCTTTTTTTCAATGCGCGTGACATCGAAAACGGCAAGGGAACGGATCCGGTGATTGCCTCTGATGATATAATCGTGGTGCTCCGAAGTGTATTCTAGGCGTACAGGACTGTTCATTCGTGCCGCGGGCCTGCTGCTTGCCGGTTCCGGTCTGGCGTTCGCGCTATATGGGTTCCGCACGGCTTCGGCCCAGACGGCATACTACCAGTTGAAGTTCGGCTCGTCGTCGGCTCTTGACGTTGCGCAGAAGCAGGCATTGGCGGAGGTTGCGCATCGGCGTTACGGCCATAATTACAACTTGAGCATGCTGCTGGCGACCGAATCCTGGGATGCACAGGAGTCAGGTGGGGGAGGGGTGGATGCACCGCGGATGACCGCTGCTGCTGCCACCTGGTGCGCACGCGGGATTGCCCAGAATCCTTATCGGCGGGAATTACGATGGCAGGAGGCCTTGCTGGCCGCGGTCGAATCCCCCGCGCATGCGGTTTCCCTGTGGCGTGGGTATGTCGAGTTCGCGTTCTGGGATGGATGGAACCTTGGCGGGCTGATCTGGCTTATGGCGCGAGCCGGACAGCTTGAGGACGCGATGGAGCTGCTGCCTTTACTGCGTGGAAGGTCCGAATACGCCACCGCGTTGAAAACGGTCGCCGCCGCATGGCGGAACGAATCCCGCTAGGCTTCCCGGTATATCAGCCGACAGCCTGGCAGGCGGTAATGGCGGCCACCGCATAAATATCATCCGCCGTGCACCCGCGCGAGAGGTCGTTTACCGGACGGGCAAGCCCCTGCAGAATGGGTCCGTAGGCACCGGCACCGGCAAGACGCTGCGTGAGCTTGTAGGCGATATTCCCGGCATTCAAGTCAGGGAATATCAGTACATTCGCATCGCCTGCAATCGCGCTTCCGGGCGCTTTCGCCTTGGCCACCGAGGGAACGAGCGCGGCGTCCGCCTGCATCTCGCCGTCGGCAAGGATATCCAGCTTCTCGGCCCGGATGCGCTCCTTGAACCGTGCCGTCGCATCCACGACCTTCTCCAGCCGGGCGTGGCTGGCGCTGCCAGCGGTCGAGAACGACAAGAAGGCGACCTTCGGCTGCCGTCCCAGCAAGGCGCGGTAGGAGAAGGCTGTCGCATAGGCGATGTCCACGAGTTCCTCGGCCGTCGGATCCGGATTGACTCCGCAGTCGGCATACAGCAGGACACGATCGCCCGCCAGCGTCGGTGTCGCCAGATCCATCACAAAGCAACTGCTGGCGATCTTGATGCCAGGGGCCGTGCCGATGCAGTTGAAGGCGGCTCTGAGCATGTCGGGGGTGGAGGCGATGCTACCCGCGACCAACCCGTCAGCGATTCCATTCCGAGTCATCATATTACCAAAGAAGATGCGGTTGGACACCGTCTCGCGCGCCTGTTCAAGGGTGATGCCCTTCTTCTTGCGGATCTCGGCGAACTGTGACGCGACCGTTTCGAAGCTGTCGCTCGCAAGATGATCGAAGCTCCTGAACTTCCGTTCCCGTATGCCCGCACTCCTGCAGGAATTGGAGATTTCCTCCTCGGTTCCGATGACGGTGACCGCAGCGGCAACGCCGTTTTCAACCACCTGGTTGGCGGCTGCAACAACACGCGGGTCCTGTCCTTCCGGAAATACCAGGGCCTTGCGGGCCTTGCGGGCCTTCTCCACAAACAAATCAATAGCGTACATGGGTGGATCTCCTCAATTTCTATTATTCCGTGGCGTCGGCAACGGGGCGAGACTCCTGGTGATTGATGGTAGACACCACGTTTCTCGCGATCATCAGCTCCTCATTGGTGGGGATGACGAGCACCTTGCACGAACTGCGCGGGGTCGAGATGATATCCTTCACGCCAGCGGCCCTCTCATTGACCTCCTCGTCAAGCTCAATGCCAAAGCAACTCAGCTTCCTGACGATCTTGGCGCGGGAATACAGGCTGTATTCACCGACACCGCCGCAGAAGACAATCGCATCAGCGCCGCCGAGCAGGGCATAATAGGCGCCAATGTATTTGACCACCCTGCTGGTGAACATGCGGCGGGCGCGCAGGGCCTGTTGATCGCCCTTGAGCTCGGCGGCGATAATATCGCGCATGTCGCTGCTGCCGATGCCTGCCACACCCAGGAGACCGCTTTCCTTGTTCAGCATCCGGTCAATGTCGGCGGGAGATTTCCCGAGCTCAATCAGGCGGAGAACCACCGCCGGATCAATGTCACCGGAGCGCGTTCCCATCATCAGCCCCTCCAGGGGCGTCATGCCCATCGAGGTGTCCACCACCACGCCATGGTCAATCGCGGTAATGCTGCATCCGTTGCCGAGATGGCAGGTGATCAGATTCAGCCGTTCGTAGGGAATGCCAAGCATGACACCAGCTTCCTTGGCGACAAAGCTGTGCGAGGTGCCGTGGAAACCGTAGCGACGGATGGCGTATTTGGTATAGAGCTCGTACGGAATGGCGTAAAGATAGGACTCGGGGGGCATGGACTGGTGGAACGCCGTGTCGAAAACCGCCACGTTCGGGACGTTCGGGAAGAGTTTCTCGCACGCCTCGATGCCTGCATAATTGGCGGGGTTGTGCAGCGGCGCCAGCGCGAAACAGTCCCGGATCATCTTCTTGAGCAGCCCGGTCACCAGTGTCGGTTTCACAACCTGCTCGCCGCCATGCACGACACGGTGCCCGATAGCCTGCACCTCGCTGAGATTCTCGATAACCCCGAATTCCGGATTCATGAGGCAGTTGCAGACGCTCTTCAGGGCGCCGACATGATCCGTGATTTCCGG
>CAZGBW010000134.1:0-7292 GCA_964523995.1 uncultured Victivallales bacterium
GCGAAGGACTCATAAGCCTTAGGTCACCGGTTCGATCCCGGTTCCCGCTACCATTCTCCTGGCCCCCTCGGCGACATACCGATCACAAGGTGCCACGTTGTTTTGAAGTCTTCCGTTCACGTTCTGGAACGGGCAAGTCTTTTGAGCCCCCCCCTTTTTCAAAACGGGCCATGACGAAATACGCGCAGGGCACAACGACCAGCGTGAACAGGGTGGAAACAAAAACCCCGCCGATAATGGCCAAGGCCATGGGCTTCCGGGTCTCCGCACCGGCTCCGAGACCAAGCGCGATCGGGAAGGCTGCGGCAATCGTCGAGACAGAGGTCATCAGGATCGGGCGCAACCGGACCGGAGCGGCTGTAATGACGGCATCCTTCAACGACAACCCTTCCGCCCTCTTCCGGTTCATGAACTCGACCAGCAGAATGGAGTTCTTCTTGACCACCCCCATCAGGAGAATAATGCCGATGGCGCTGTAGATATTCAGCGACTGGCCGGTACCCCACAGCGTTACCAGCGCACCGGTGATGCTGAACGGCAGCGCCAGCAGAACAGTCAGCGGATGGATGAAACTGTTGAACTGCGACGCCAGAACCATGTAGGCCACCGCGATCCCCAGCAGGAAGGTGAACCAGAGCCCGCCGAAGGATTCATCGAAGGTCTTGGCTCCGCCTTCCAGATTAAAGGTATAGCCGGGCGGCAGTATTTCCCGCGCAATCCGTCCGGCCTCCTCCAGGGCCGCAGACTGCGAAGCGCCGGGCGCGAGGTTTGCCGTCACGGAGATTGCCCGCTGCCGGTTCACGCGGCTGATGCTTTGCAGCGTCGAGACGTTTTCCAGATGCACCATACTCCCCAGCGGGACAAGTTCGCCGTATGAATTACGAACCGTCAGTTTCTTCACGTCGTCCGAGACCAGCCGGTCTTCCGGCGTCAGGCGCAGACGGACATCATACCGGCGTCCATCCCGTGTGAACTTCCCTTCGCGGACACCGCCTATCGCCGCACTCACGGTTCGCCCGATATCCTCCATGGTGACACCCCGCGCAAACGCGGCCTCACGGTCCGGGATGATCCGTAACTCGGGCATGCCGGTGCGGTAGTTATTGTCCAGATCAACAACAAGACCGGTTTTCTCCAGCTCATCCATCACGCTCTGAACGGAAGCCGCCAGCACCGCATAATCGGGGCCGATGATGTTGAACTCGACCGGCAGACTGCGCCGCGCCGTCAGGCCGCGCGCCGACATATCCATGAATGCAATACGCAGTCCCTTTACAACCGCCAGATCCTTCCGGAACTCGCTCATCAGTTCAGCCTGTGTTTTACCGCGCTGGTTCCGTTCCACCAGAATGAGCCCGATAATCGCCTGGTTCGGCGTGCTGCCGCCGCCAGGGCCGCCGCCGATGCTGGTGTAAGAGCGGAGAATCTCAGGACGTGTTTTCAAG
This sequence comes from uncultured Victivallales bacterium, assembly GCA_964523995.1. Classification (GTDB taxonomy): domain Bacteria; phylum Verrucomicrobiota; class Kiritimatiellia; order UBA8416; family UBA8416; genus UBA8416. The sequence goes on from CAZGBW010000134.1 coordinate 1,446, forward strand.
TAAGCCTCCACCTCGCGTATCTTTGCATCGGTCATGGCAAGGGAGGATCCGACCGGTGAGCGGAGGTTGAGTACGATATACGACTGATCCTGCGCCGGAACAAATTCGCGGCGCAGCGTTTTCCCAAGCCCGAGCGAGGAAATAAACACAGCCAGCGCGACAGCCAGCACCAGCCAGCGCCCCTTGAGTGCCACAGCCAGAATCCGTCCGTATATGAGGTTCAACCGGTTGAATAATGCCGTGGAGCCCCTCTCCAGAAGACCGGGATTTTCCCGGCGCACCATCATGGCGGAAAGCCGCATGGGAGTGAGCGTAATCGCTTCCAGCAAGGATAGTAGCACGGCAGCCGTCATGGTAACGCCGAACTGGTAGAAAAAACGCCCGATCACGCCGGACATGAACGCCACCGGCAGGAAAATCGCGATAACAGCGGCCGTTGCCGCTACAGCAGCGAACAGGATCTCGCGCGACCCATCCTCCGCCGCACGAACCCTGTCTTTTCCCGTCTCGAAATGGCGGACTATGTTCTCCAGCACCATAATGGCATCGTCCACCACGATACCGATCGCCAGCGCCAGACCGAGCAGTGTGAACGTGTTGAGCGTGAATCCTGAGAAAAAGAGAATGGAGAATGTGCCGATAATCGAAGTCGGAATGGCGAGAATGATATTGAACCCCGAGCTCCATGTTCCGAGGAACAGGAAACAGATCAGAGCTGTCAGAATGGCGGATGTTATCAGCTCATGCTCTGTCGCTTTGACAGACTGCTCGACGGTGCGGGTGAGATCCACATTAACCTGCAGCTTCATCCCCGGAGGCAGCGATTGCTGAAGCGTCTCCAGCCGTTCCTTTACCAGCCGGCCCACCTTCACTTCATTGGCACCGCTCTGCTTGCTGATTCCGATACTCAATCCCGGTTCGCCGGAAATCCTCACAAGGCGCCGCACGTCACTCAGGCCGTCTTCCACCCGGCACACGTCTCTTAAACGGATCGTCACATCATGGATCGGCTGTCCGCCCCGATGTGTAATGGGAATGCCGGCGACCTGATCAACGGTAAGTCCTTCGCCCATCATCCGGAGATTCATCTCGGTTTCCCGGTTTTCGATATATCCGGCAGCCAGCTCGGAATGCTCCTGTTCAACCGCCTGTTGAATATCGAGGATCGTCAGCTCGAATTCCTGAAGCTTTTCCGCATCCACCCAGAGCCGCAAGTTGCGCTCGCCGAACCCGGAAAGGGCGACTTCCCCGACCCCCGGAATCACCTGCAGCTGATCCATCAGGAACGTTTCGACGTAATCCACCAGTTCGCGCGGAGACTGCGTGCCGGACACTCCGATGCGCAGCACCGGTTCGCCTTCGGTAGAATTCTTCCGGATGATCGGCGGATCAACATTCAGCGGCAGGCGCAGTTCGGCCAGCGCGCCCTGAACCTCCTGCAAGGCCGCGTCAATATCGCGGCTCAGCTCAAACTCCAGCTCCACCGTGGCCGTCCCCTGCCGGATGGTTGAGCGGATTTCCGTCAGTCCATCGACCGAAATCACCAATTGCTCAATCTTATCAACCAGTTCAGACTCCATTACCTCAGGCGCGGCACCTTCCCAGGAAACGCGGACGCCAAGAACCGGAAAATCAATATCCGGCATCTGGCTGATGCCCATCCGGTTCAGGCTGATGGTGCCGAAAACAATCAAACCGGACATCAGCATCCAGGCAAAGACGGGGCGGCGGATCGACAGGTCGGACAATGTCATGGAGAGCCCTTTCCGGCGGCGACATGCAGATGAACCATATCGGCGCGCAGACGGTGCGCAAGCGCCGCTTCACGGCGGCGGAACGCCCAGTACTGGACTGACGCTTCGAGAAGATCCAGGTTACTGACGCGTCCCAGCTCGCAATCCTTCCGGAAAAGATCCAGCGTGTCCGAGGAAATCCCAATGGCCGTTTCCAGCTCGGACCACTGCCGCAGCCCGTAAAACAGGGACTGATAAGCCTGACGGACATCGCGCTCCGATGACCGTTGAAGCGCCGCCAGCTTCAGTTCGCTGATCCTAAGCTGCTGACCGGCCTCTGCAATGCGTGCTATGCGCTGGCCGCGGTCAAACAGCGGCATTTCCAGACTCAGCGTAATATCCCATTCGCTTTGGGTCTGCGGGTCGCGGAGAGGATATGCGTTCCCGTCCAGCGTCACCGTCGGCGCACGTTCAGACCTCGCCGCCTTCAATTCGAACTGCGAGGCCTCCAAACCGGCTTCGCCGGCCTGAATATCCGGACGGGACATGGCCGCCGCAAGATAGCGGTCGACATCACCGGCATCCGGCAGCGGCGTCCGGTCAACCGCCTGCAAGCCGGCAGACGCCTGTCCGGTCAGGAAGGCCAGCAGCTCGAGCGCTGCGGCATGAGACTGGTTGAGCTGTTCAATCGTCAGCCGGGCTTCCGCCACCTGATTGGATGTTGCCAGCAGATCAGACCGTTTCGACCGTCCGAGTCTAATCCGGCGTTGCAGTTCCTCCGTCCGGCTTTGCAGGGCCCGGAGTTGTTCCTTCACCGCCGACCGCTGATCCTGAAATGAGAGAACCTGATAGAAGACGTCCGCGACATCCTCATACAGCAGCAGACGGGTATGCTCCACGCTGTGAGACCGGGCCTGCCCTTCCGCCTGCCGGGCATCGGCATAGCGGGCAGTCCGGAAACCGTCAAATACAGTCCAGGTCATTCCGATGCCTGCCCGGCGTTTGTCCTTGTCTTCCCCGGCTATCCAGTCGGCTTCACCCTTGGCGGATACTTCCGGCCACATCTCCCCCAGTGCCTGACGGTAACGGGTTTCCGCCGCGAGCCATTCCGTCACACTGATCTGAACCGATTCGCTTTGCGCCAGAGCCAAACCGTATGCCGAAATCAGGCTGACCTCCTCTGCTCTGGATACATGTACAACAGCCAGAAGAAGCAGCAGATACCAACTGATAAGAAACCGCTTTCCTGGCAATGCGGACACCTGCCCGCCGGGACCGGCCTGAATTATCGCTATCATGGTGCTGAAGGTAGCTGATGCGGGGTAGAGGGGTCAAGACGAACGACAAGGCCGGATGCACGGAACCAGAACATACCTGTCATCGTCATGCGCCTTTGGCTCCGGTTCGATCCCGGTTCCCGCTACCATCTCCTACCAGGCCCCGTATAACGAGGGACGCCGGGAGGGCATCACCGGCAGAAGTCCACGCTGACGGGGAATCGCGTTCATATCCAGATCGGCAATCCGGAGTCCGGCACCCGTACCGCCCTCCTCCCCCAGGATATCACCGCCGGGGCCGATCACACAGGAACTCCCGCCGAAATCAAAGGTCCCGGTCGCGCCGCATTGATTGACCCCTGCCAGGAAAACCTGGTTTTCAATCGCCCTGGCACGGCACAGGACACTCCAGTCGGCAATGCGCACACGCGGCCAGGCGGCCAGATTCACCAGCACCTGCGCCCCATCCAGCGCCAGACGACGGAATACCTCTGGAAAGCGCAGGTCGAAACAGATGGACAATCCCCAGCAAACGCCATCCAGGGTCACCGTTTCCAGCCGTTCGCCCGGCGTGAACACCTCGTGTTCAATGCCTTCCGGTCCGTGAAACAAATGCGTCTTGCGGTAATGTCCGCACAGGGAACCCGCCCGGTCAACGGCAACGGCGGAATTATAGATCCGGTCCCCGTCCCGTTCCGACAGTCCGGCAATCACACCGACACCGTGCCGCCTTGCCGCGTCCTGCACTGCCGCCAGCGCCGGTCCCGGCCAGGTGCCAGCCAACCGCTGCATCGCGGACAGGGCATACCCGGTATCCGATAATTCCGGGAAGAGCACCACCGCGCAGCCGTTTGCCGCCGCCTCGGCGGCAAACCGGTCATAAAACGCACCGTCATCACGCCATCCGTTTCCGGAAGCCTGCATCTGCACCAGCCCGACTCGCATGACGAGGGACCTCCGTTCAATCGTTTTCAGTTCCGCCTGGCGTACCGCGGCGCCATCTCAGTTCTCATCCGTCCCCGGCTTTAGGATCTCGGGCAGAGGGAGTTTGATAAGCTGCACAAGGAGAAGGAGGCAGCCGAGGACAATGGTGAGGATGGGGACTTCCCGATCCAACTCAAGTCTTCCCGTTTGCCGCAGGATAGAGCAAACCGATGCCACCATGAAGAACGGGCCCGTGACCACCGTTAACTTGTTGATTCCGCCAGCCGCGAGCGTAAGGATACCGACGGCGGCAAGACCCACGGTCCATATCCAGTCGACTCCGGGGATGATATTGAGCACGTTGAGCAACCAAGTCACACCGAGCAGGATGACAAGGATCGGAATGACGAATTGCTTGCGTGATGACATCATGATTACCCTTTCTTGAGTCCAAGCCTACCACGGCCCGCCAGGAATCGCAAATCCGGCTTGCGATTGCCTATAACCTGGTCATTGGATGACAGGACCGTCATTTCAGGCGACCGGAAACCTGGGCGATTTCAGCAAGATCCAGATTCACGGCGAAGTCGGCATCGATCTCGGCAAGGGTCGCCCTGACAGACTCGGGATTCTTCGCCGCACCCCGTACCGCGGCGACCTCATCGGGCATGAGATCGATCTTCTTGCCGTCGGCCTTGATGATCGAGCAGATACCGGTCTCCGGACACAGTTCCAATTTCAACTTACTCATCGGATTTCCTTTGTGGTTTGATCGCTAGAGTCCCCACTCAGCGCGGGCCTCTTCCATCGATCTCGTTTTATTCTGCAAAGCATCCTTGGGATGCGTATGGCCGACGGGCTCCTTTCCTGACCAGCGCGGATCCATGGGGTCGGCAGCGGGCTGGAAGCGCACATCGCAGGAAAGTCGCCATTTGTCGGTGGTGTTGGTGGTGGAGGCATGCATCAGGTGCATGCCGAAGGTTATGATGTCACCCGCTTGCATATCACCCGTTATCCAGATACCGCCAAATTTCGCGGTAACCTCTTCCGGGTTGCGTGTGAACCAGCCTTCCGTACGGTCGCGGTCAACATCCATGCGTCCATAGGTATCGCGGAGTCTCTCGAAGCCGGATGCGCGGTGGGATTGCGGGCAGAGGGTCAACGTCCCTTGCTCGACGGGGATGTCGCCAAGCGGAATCCAGACAGTCATGATGCGGGCGGACCCTTGACCCATATAGACGTGATCCATATGTGCACCCGTACAGGCTTCATTGCCCACGGCCCGCAGCCACTTGTAGTCGAACGTGGCGACAGGTTCCCCATGGATGAGGGCGTGCAGCTTGAACAGCCGGTCGGCAGCAAGGACTTTCGCGACATCCGGGTGATGGGTGATGGCCAGTTTGCCCATCATGCCGACCTTCTTGCCGTATTGTCCCATAACGCCATCGAGGGGGCGCGACCCGGGCTCCATGGCTTCGTGCTCGGCCATGTAATGCAAGATGGTGTGCCGTGCCTGCAGGACGTCGCTTCGATCCAGGTAGCCCGGCAGATAGAGGTAGCCATCTTCCTCCAGCCTTGCCAGCAACCCCTCCCGGTCATCAGCGACATCGCTGCTGCTACGCAGCGGCTGGAGCTCTTCGCTGGGGTAGCGATAGGTTGCGGTTCCAAATCTGATCGTTCGGTCGTTCATGGTATAGTTCCCGATCTAAGAGATGTTCAACATATTTTGCTTATTGTGAATACTAGGCCATGCCACCCGTACCTGTCAATCTGGAAATCGGCTCATGGATAACCTTGCTGACCTCGGCTATGCCTTGTCGATGGAAACGGATTGGCTGGGCGGTCGCCCAGGCTTCTGCATCGCCAGCAATACCGAGAGCCTCCGGAACAATGCAGCCGAGTCGGGCGCGTTG
>CAZGBW010000135.1:0-7286 GCA_964523995.1 uncultured Victivallales bacterium
CTGCAGAAGGTGCTGGTGACGACGGTGAATGCGGCGCTCAGCGGGGCCAAGAAGACGGCGGGTGTGGAGATGCAGAAGATGAGCGGCGGTCTTGGCGGTCTTTCCGAGATGCTTGGCAACATGGGGTAGCGATGAGCGTACCGGCCCTGGATACGCTGGCGGGGGTGCTGAGCCGCCTGCCTGGAGTCGGGCGTCGTTCGGCGGAACGCATGGCCATGAAGCTTGCGGCGGAACCCGAGCGGCTCATCGGACCCCTGATCGCGGCGCTCGAGGCGACCCGCGAGGGCGTGCGGTTCTGCACGCGGTGTGGTGCGCTGACCGAGGCGGGGCGCAATCCGTGCCGGTTGTGCACGGATGCGGCGCGTGACGGGTGTCTGCTGTGCGTGACGGAGGAGCCAGCCGACATTGCGGTGATCGAGGCGACGGGGGCATTCCGGGGGAGGTACCACGCGTTAATGGGTAAGATCTCGCCGATGCGTGGCGACGGGCCCAACGACATCCGCCTTCGCGAGCTGGTGCGGCGGGTGCGGGAGGAAGGGATTTCGGAAGTGGTGCTGGCGCTGAACACGGATCTGGAGAGTGAAGCGACCGCCTCTCTGGTGGCGGGGTTACTGCGCGAGCGCGGGGTCAAGGTGACCCGTCTGGCGTCCGGGATTCCCGCTGGTAGCGGTGTGCGGTATGCCGATGCGGTGACGTTGGAACGGGCGGTGGCCGGGCGGCAGGAGGCCTAGCGGATGGAGAGCGGCATCCAGGAGCGGATCGAGGCGGTGCGCAGGCGGATGCGGGAGGCCTGCCGGCGAGCGGGACGCGATGAGGCGGGTGTGCGGCTGGTGGCGGTGAGCAAGGCGTATCCGCCCGACTTGCTTTGTGTGGCGGCGCGCCATGGTTGCGATTGTTTTGGCGAGAGTCGCGTGGCGGAGGCGCTGCTGAAAATGGAGGCCTGCCCCGGGAATCTGGAATGGCATTTTATCGGGCATCTCCAGCGCAACAAGGTCCAGCAGGTCGTGGAGGCGTTCTCGCTGCTGCATGCCGTGGATTCGGTGCGGCTGCTGGAGCGGATCGAGATGTGCGCGGCGGAGGCTGGCCGGCGTGTGGCGCTATGCCTGGAGGTGAATGTTTCCGGGGAGGCGACCAAGTTCGGTTTTGCGCCGGCCGAGGTACCGGCGGCGCTGGAGGCGGTGAACGCGATGCCCCATGTGGATCTGGTCGGATTGATGACGATGGCACCGTTTCATCCCGATCCGGAAGCGGCCCGCCCGCATTTCCGGCGGCTGCGGGAGTTGCGGGACGACTGGGCGGAACGGAGCGGGTTTGCGCTGGAGACGCTTTCCATGGGGATGTCCGTCGATTTTGAGACGGCGATCGAGGAGGGGGCGACGCTGGTGCGGGTGGGGACCCTTTTATTCGGAGCGCGGCCGCCGGCCGCGGGGAGGCAGGAATGCGAGTGATTGCAAATCATCGGGGTGCGCGTCTTTCCGGGGCGCTCCTGCTCTTGTTTTTCCTGGCGGTCGTGGTGCTGGCATCCGGCTGGTTCCTGGCGCGCACGGACCGGGTCAGGCTGCTTCTGGCCGATCGGCTCTCGGACCGACTTGGGATGAAGGTGGTGATTGGCGGAAGCCGGATCGGCTGGCCCTATGCGCTGGTGCTTCGCGACGTGGAGACGGATGGGTTTTCGGCGGCAGGTGTCCCTGGATTTTCGGCAGGCGAGATCCGGCTGGGTCGGATGCCGCGGACCTGGGATCTGGAACTGCGGCATGTGGTGGTGCGGGTGCAGCAGGACGGTGCGGGGATATGGAAACCGACGGTGGCGGCGCGGCTGGCGGATCTGCGGCAGGCTTCTGCCAGGGAGGTGACGCGGCTGACGGGACCGGTGCGATGCCGGCTGCGCCTGCGGATCCTGGACGGCACCTTTGCCTGGCTTGACGCCGAGGGGAGAGAGGAGGCATCGCTGCGGGATGTCCGGTTCCGGATGGAACCGGTGCGGTTGCCGGAGGGGCGCCCCATGACGTACTACCATCTGCGGATCTATGCGGCGTCGGGTGGTGCGCTGGGGAATGTCCGCGATCTGGACTGGGCGTGGCTGACTTCCACGGAACTGGAGTATATCGAATTGGAACGGGCGGGGCGGTTTGACGGCGGCGTGGAGTCTGATCCTGAAAGCGGGCTGTCGGAGGTTCAAGATGCTGAATAAGGCAAAGGCGGCGGAAATCCTGGCCCGTTTTGGCCGGGTTAATATTCTGGTGGTTGGTGATTTGATGCTGGACCGCTACGTCTTCGGTTCCGTGACGCGCATCTCGCCGGAGGCGCCGGTGCCGGTTGTGCATATCGTGCGGGAGGAGTCGCGGCCGGGCGGCGCGTCGAATGTGGCGCTCAATATTGGTGCGCTAGGTGCCGGGAGCACGGTGGCCGGCGGTATCGGCGCGGACGCCGCGGGGCGCGAGCTGGCAAGGACCTTGCGCGAGGCCGGCATCTGCATGGACGGGGTCGTGGAAGACGTGGACGTGCAGACGACGGAAAAAACGCGGGTCGTGGCGGAACGCCAGCAAGTGGTCCGGGTTGATCGCGAGGCCCTGCCTGCGCAGTTCAAGCGGTGCATGGATGCCATTTGCGAGCGTCTGCCCGCGCTGGTGGCGGCGGCGGATGCGGTGATTATCGAGGATTACGGTAAGGGGATCATCTGCCAGCGGGTTGTGGATGCGGTGCTTTCGGCGGCGCGGGTGGCAGGGTGCCCCGCCGGGCTTGATCCCAAGGACACGCACCATCTCTCGTTGCCGTGGTTGACGCTGGCGACGCCGAACTACCGCGAGGCCTGCCTGGCGGCCGGGCTGCCGGAGACGCCGCTGGGTCTCGACGTGACGCAATCCGCGACGCTGAACGAGGCGGGACGTATCCTGTCGGCCCGCTGGGGGACGGAATACCTGATGATAACGCTGGGGCCGCACGGCATGTACCTGTTGCCGCGTGGCGGGGAGCCGCTGGTGCTGCCGACGGTGGCGCGAGAAGTTTTTGATGTGTCCGGTGCCGGGGATACGGTGATCGCCACCGCGATGACCGCGCTGGCGGCGGGGGCCTCGTTCGTCGAGGCCTCGGTGCTGGCGAATCATGCGGCCGGAATCGTTGTCGGCAAGCTGGGAACGGCGGTTTGTTCGCCGGCGGAGCTGCTGGCATCGTTCGAGGAGACGGAATGAATGTAATCGGGATCATCCCGGCACGGTGGGCGTCCACCCGGTTGCCGGGGAAAAGCCTGGTGCCCTTGTGCGGGCGTCCGATGATACAGCGGGTGGTGGAACGTGCCCGTGCGGCGGTCTCGCTCTCGTCGGTATTGGTGGCGACCGATGACGAGCGCATCGCGGCGGTCGTGCGTGGTTTCGGGGGCGAGGTGGCGATGACGAGGCCGGAGCATCCATCGGGTACGGACCGGATTGCGGAGGCCGCTGGCGGGACTGCTGCCGACCTGATTGTGAATATACAGGGCGACGAGCCGCTGCTGGATCCCGCGTTGATTGACCGTCTGGTCGCGAGGATGGAGGAGGATCCGGTCTGGGATATGGGGACGGCGGCGGCTCCGATCACCTCGGCGGCGGACCTGGCCAGCCCATCCGTGGTGAAAGTGGTATGGGGAGCGCGGCATCAGGCGTTGTATTTCTCGCGTTCGGTGATTCCGTTCATCCGGGACCGCGAGGAGCCCGGGATGGAGGTGACCTACTGGCGCCATCTCGGGATTTATGCCTACCGTGCCGCGTTCCTGCGGCGTCTGGTGGCGGCCCCCCCCTGCGGGTTGGAGATGGCGGAGAAGCTGGAGCAGTTGCGGGCGCTTCATCTGGGAGCCCGGATGGTGGTGATCGAGACGACGGATACCGGTATCGGGGTGGATACCCCGGCGGATGTGGAGCGGGTGGAACGGCTGATAAGGGAGCGAGGCGAGAATGGGTAAGGCGGTAAAAATCGGGTCGGTGGTGATTGGCGGGGGAGCCCCGCTGGCGCTGATTGCGGGCCCTTGTGTGATCGAGAGCCGCAAGGGGTGCATGGATCTGGCGATGCGCCTGGTGGACCTGGCGGCGGCGGAGTCCATTCCCTTTGTGTTCAAGGCCTCCTATGACAAGGCGAACCGCACGTCGGTGGATTCCTATCGCGGTCCGGGTTTGGAGGAGGGACTGGATATCCTGGCGGAGGTCCGCGCGCGCTTCGGGGTGCCGGTGCTGACAGACGTGCATACCGAAGAGCAGGCACGGCGGGCGGCGGAGGTCGTCGACGCCATCCAGATCCCGGCGTTCCTATGTCGCCAGACCGATCTGTTGCTGGCGGCTGGCGCCACGGGGATCCCGGTGAACATCAAGAAAGGGCAGTTCCTGTCGGCTGCGGACATGGTCAACGTCGTGAAGAAAGTGGAACGGACGGGGAACCGCAAGATCATCCTGACCGAGCGAGGATCCTCCTTCGGCTACCAGAACCTGGTGGCGGATATGCGCAACCTGCCGGCGATGCGGGAGCTTGGATATCCGGTGACCTTCGACGCGACGCACAGCGTACAGCGTCCGGGCGGGGCGGGAGCCGTCTCGGGCGGGGACTCGTACCTGGCCCCGTGCCTGGCGCGAGCGGCGGTGGCGGCCGGTTGTGATGCGGTGTTCATCGAGACGCATGTGAACCCGGCGGTGGCGCTTTCCGATGGTGCCAACGCGATCCCGTTCCGGCAGATGCGCAAACTCTGGCAGATCCTGAGGGCGATCGATGAAGCGGTACGTTAACGGCATTGCATGGGTCTGCGCCTGTGCCGGGATGGCGACGTCCCTGGTGGTGATGGCGCAGGATCCGATCGAGGATCTGCGGGTGCCGATGGAGTACTATGCGGACGGGACGCTGAAGAGCGAGCTGCTGGCCAGCCGGGCCGAGGTCCTGGCCGATGAGACCATCGCCGCCAGCGGACTCGTCTTCCGGGTCTTTACCACCAATGCCCTTGTGGACATCACCATCAAGGCGACCGATGCCTTGTGCAACCGGCAGCAGCAGACCGCCACATCGGAGAAGGCGGTGGAAATGCAGCGCGGTGAGTTGCGGATGACGGGCGAAGGCTTTGTATGGAATGGAACGAACGGGACGTTACGCATCCGCCGGCAGGCGCGGATCACGTTTCCCTCGGAAATGATAAAAGCGGAAGGGATCCTGGGTCATGCAAAATAGAGCGAACATGGTTTTGATGCTGGTTTTGGTGTTCCTTGGCGTGGGTTCGGCCGCGGTGGCGGCGGATCCGGCCTCCGAGGCGGGGGCGACCGTGATCACCGCGGACACGCTGCTGTTCGATTATCAGCAGCGGATGTGCGTGTTTGAGGGTAATGTGGTCGTGAAGGATCCGAGAGTGCGGATGGAGGGGCAGAAGCTGCATGTGTTTTTCGATGCGAGCAACAATGTCGAGTCCGTGGTGGCCACCGAGGCGGTGAAGGTGACGCAGGAGAACCGGGTGGCGACCTGTGGGCGGGCCGTATACACAGCGGGAAACGGGGCGATCGTGATGACGCAGAATCCGGTGCTTTCGCGTGGCCGGGACCAGTTGCGCGGCGAGGAGATCCGCATCTACGTGCATAGCGAGAAGGTGATTTCGACGCCGGGGCGCCTGGTGGTGTTCCCTTCCGATTCCAGCGGCAAGCCCGGCGGGCGGAAATAACCAGGCCCCCTGAAAAATAGAATTTACCTTCTGTAAAAATGCGTTAGAATGGGGGCGTGAAGTCCGGGTGGAGTGCAGACCGTTCGCCGTAGCCGGGAAACCGAAATATGACAGAGCGTGAGAATTCGGGAAATTATATCATCGAGGCCTCCGGGCTGGCGAAGTCCTATCGCGGGAAAAAGGTGGTTTCGGATGTCAGCATGCATGTGAAACCGGGGGAGATTGTCGGCTTGCTGGGGCCGAACGGAGCTGGCAAGACAACGTCTTTTTATATGATGGTCGGCCTGGTGCGACCGGATGGGGGACGGGTTTTCTTCAAGGGGCGTGATGTCACGGACAAGCCGATGTTCCAGCGGGCGCGCCTGGGGATCGGCTATCTTTCGCAGGAGCCCTCGGTGTTCCGGAAGCTCACCGTGCGGGAAAATGTGCTGGCGATCCTGGAAACGCTGAAGCTGACGCGTGCCGAGCAGAGGCGTCGCCTGGATCTGCTGCTCGATGAGCTGGATCTTGCGCGGCTCGGGAATCAGCAGGCCTACACCCTGAGCGGTGGAGAGCGGCGGCGGTTGGAGATTACGCGTGCGCTGGTGACGGAGCCGGCCATCCTGATGCTGGACGAGCCGTTCAGCGGTGTGGATCCCCTGGCCGTGGCGGATGTCCAGAAAATAATTATACAGCTTCAGCAGCGCGGGCTTGGTATCCTGATCACGGATCACAATGTACGCGAGACGCTGTCGGTCGTGGATCGCGCCTATCTGTTGTTTGAGGGGAAAGTGCTGCGCGAGGGCGCCAGCACGTTTTTGATAAACGACCAGATGAGCCGGGAGCTTTATCTGGGGACAGAGTTCCGCATGTAAAAAAAGGAGAAAGAAATGGCAATCGAGGTAACAGCAAGACACATGGATGGAGCGGAGGCGGCCAAGGCGTATGCTCAGGAGCGTTCCGAGAAACTGATCGGGATGTTTCCGCGGATCGAGCATGTGCACGTGATCCTGGACGTGGAGAAGCACCGGTACGAGGCGGAGGTGGTTGTCCAGGCGAAGAATCACATTCACGTGGAGGCGGCGGAGAGCAGTGATGACATGGCCAATTCCATTGACGTGGCCTTTGAGCGGGCGGAGAAACAACTCCGGAAACTGCGGGAAAAGATTCAGGATCACCGGGTAAAGCCGGGTGAAATCATGGAGAAGGCGGTCAGCTGAGGTTCCGTCGCGATGAATCCCTTCGGGGGTAGGAGGCGTGGCAATGGCAGAACGTACAAAGGTGAAAACGCAAACCATCAAGGTCGCCGATTTCCTGGCGGCTGGCGGGGATCGGTTGAAGCTGGAGGTGCTGGGGGGGAAGGCGGGGTTATCGCGGCCGATCGGCGAGGCGGCGATCAATCGTCCCGGCCTGGGACTGGCCGGATTTTTCAAGCATTTCCCGGAGCAGCGGATCCAGGTTATCGGCCTGGCCGAGCATGCCTACCTGGTCTCGCTCGGGGCGGAGGAGCGGACGCGTCGCTCGGAGGCGCTGTTCGCCAGGAAGGTCCCCTGCGTGGTGTTCACGCGCGGCAAGCGCGTTCATCCTGAAATCATCGCCATGGCGGAGAAGCATCGGATCGCGGTGCTGCGGACGCCGCTGATCACGA
>CAZGBW010000136.1:0-3104 GCA_964523995.1 uncultured Victivallales bacterium
CGGCTGCTGAACCTGTCGCTGGTCGCGTCCTATTCCATGCGGATGAATGACACCCTGACCGCTGCGGAATCCCTTGCCACCGAGACGCTCGACGGCGAGACGGCTGACACGGGCGAAACCGATACACGGCCAGACCTGGACAGTGATTACGAGACGCTGACGCTTATGGTCTCCACGGGATTCCAGATGACCAAGAAAACGAAGCTGTACGCGTATGCCTCGCATGCCGACCGCACCAGCGCCAATCCGGATCTGGCGTACACAAGGGACACCGTGGGCGTGACCCTGACCTGGGCGCATCAGTTCTGAGGGCTGTTCGCCCGATCAAGGCTGTGGCTCGGGTGCAGGAGGACGGACGGCGGCAGAGTGCTTGATCTCGGCCGTGCTCTGGAGTTTGCGGATGTAGTCGGCCAGCGCCAGTGCGCGGGATCGCTGCTTGAGAATTCCCGCGATTTGTTCCGGATCCGCCGGCCCTTTCGCAAAGTGCTTTTCAACACGAATGATATGGAGGCCGAAGGGGGTCTCGATCACCTCGCCGATCTCGTTTTCCTTCTGGCTGAAGGCGGCATCCTCAAAGGGTTTCGCCATTTTCCCGCGGGTAAAGACACCGAGGTCGCCACCGCGGGCGGCACTGGGACAGCGGGACACGGAAGAGGCCAGTTCCGCGAAATTCGTGCCGCTGAGCAGTTGCTGGCGATAGGATTCCATCAGTTCCCGTTTCTGCGCCTTGATTTCGGCAGAGGCATCCGCAGCGACATCCACCAGGATGTGACTCGCCTGCACGCGCTCGGGCAGGGTCAGCTTATCGAGGTTTTCCGCGAGAAACGACTGGATATCCTTCTCCGTCGGTGCGGTCACCGGTGGCAAGACCGTGGCAAGCAGCTTCTCGATACGGATTCCGGTAATCACCTCGTTGCGCAACGAGTCCTTGCCCCCGGGACCGTCCTGGAGAATGCCCTGGGGTTTATCGCCACCCTTGGATTTCTCGTGAATGCTGGCAATAGCCCTCTCGACCTCCTCGTCCGTGGTGGTGACCTCGAGGCGGTCCGCCTCGCGTAGCAGCAGCTCGCGTTTCACGAACTCATCAATGACCTTTGAGAGAACCTGGCTCTGGATGGCGGTGACCCGATCCTGCGGCATATCGGCGGGGGGCGGGCCTCCGAGGCGGACCTGCACCTGCCTGAGGGCCTCCGACCGGGTTAGCTCCTTGCCATTGACGCTGATGAGAATGACCTCCTCAGTGGCATTCTGGGGACCCGAAAGCGTGGATGGTCCGGAACTGGCCCCCTCGACGCCCCGATTGTCCAGCGGTTTTTTGGAATTCCCCTGTCGTGAACACCCGGAGAAGGCCAATGCAAGCGCAACCATGATCAGGGGCAACCATTTCATAATAACTCCTTTTTATAGTCGGGTAGCATAACCGCCCGCCACGGAAAGTAAACGTTAAAAGCGGTGGCGAAGACCGGCCCGCGCTGGCGCAAGCCGGTCACGCGCGCTGTTTTTTCGAAAGAGCTTGATTTTGGAGATATTATTTATGAATATCCACCGGCTTTCTAAAACTTGAAACCGAACAGGATGAAGCTATGGGTAAAGGAAGAACGTTGAACAAGGCGCCGGTCACGCGTCCCAAAAAGGGGACCGGGGAGCGGCTGCGGCGCGTGAAGACTCAGAAGAAGCGGCTTGTGGCGCTGGGGATGGGCGAGGCGACCGTCAGCAAGCTGAACACCAAAGAGATCCGTAATCTGCTGCGCAAGCCGGACGCCTTGCAGAGCGCCTGATGCCGGCATCTGGCCACAGGCTATGACGGGTTCCGTAATCGCACAGGATGAGGCGGGCGGCTGGTTGCTGTTTGCCGATCCTGTGCGTATTCTTTTGGCGCGGACCCTATCCGAAGTGGGTGGGGTCCTCGATCAGGCCACCCGAGCGGTCGCCGCCGGCTCCTCCGTGGCGGGTTTCGTCAGTTACGAGGCAGCTCCCGGACTTGATCGTGCGCTATGCACCCATGAAGGCGTCGAGAGCGTGCCGCTGGTCTGGTTTGGTGTTTATGCTGCCCCTGTTCGTCTGGAGCATTTGCCCCCCTCTGGGGATGACGGGTTCCGGCTGGGGCCTTGGGTTTGTGATACCGGCGAGGCGGAATACGGGGAGGCCATCCGGAGGATCAAGGATTACATCTTCGCGGGCGACTCCTACCAGGTGAACTACACCGTCCGTCTGCGCAGCCGGTTCGAGGGCGATCCGCTTGCCCTTTTCCAGCAACTGGTTCGCGCACAGAAGGCACGTTATTCCGTGTATGCCGATACCGGGCGAATCGCCGTCTGTTCGGCTTCGCCGGAACTCTTCTTCGAGCGGGATGGCTTGCGCATCCGCTCGCGCCCGATGAAGGGGACCTCCACCCGCGGGTTGTCATTCGATGAGGACCGGCGGATGGCGGACGAACTTCGGGCCTCTTCGAAGAACCGGGCGGAAAACGTGATGATCGTGGATATGATCCGCAATGATCTCGGACGGATTGCCGAACCCGGCAGTGTCCAGGTCCGCGGACTGTTCGAGGTGGAGCATTATCCGACCGTCCACCAGATGGTATCCACCGTGGAGGCGCGCACGGGTGCCGACTTGGCCCGAACCGTCGGGGCTCTTTTCCCCTGCGCCTCGATCACGGGGGCTCCGAAGGTGCGCACCATGCAGATCATCCGGGAACTGGAGCGGTCGCCGCGTGGTGTCTACTCCGGGATGTGCGGTTATTGGCTGGCGGACGGGCGTGCCCGATTCAATGTGGCCATCCGCACGGTGGTAGTGGACCGCGAGACCGGCTGCGCGGAATACGGTACGGGCGGCGGGATTGTGTGGGATTCCACACGCGAGGGGGAGTACCGGGAATGCTTCACCAAGGCGGCGATCCTGGAGCGCCCCCCGATTCCCGATTTCCGGATCCTGGAAACAATGCGGTACGAACCGCCAACAGGCTGGTTCCTGCTGGAGGGGCATATCCAGCGTGCAGCGCGGACCGCGTCTTATTTTGGTTTCCGGTTCGATGCGGAGGCGATGCGTCTTGCGCTGGCTGCCTGTGTGGCGGCGCATGCACCCGCAGGACGGCCGCTGAAAGT
>CAZGBW010000136.1:3204-7263 GCA_964523995.1 uncultured Victivallales bacterium
TTGACTTTTTGGCGATGGTTGATGAGTATTGCTGGCCGATTGTTTCGGATCGGGCTTTTTGGAAATAGGTATAAGGAGCGGTAACCATGTCACAGCATGCAAGTTTCAAGTCGGCCAGCAAAATCACCACCAAACGCAACGTTCTAAAGCGTTTCGAGCGCATTGATGTGCTGCGCGGCCAGGGGAAATGGAAAGACGGCGACCGGGGATTCGGGTTGCCGAAGACCAAGACCATCTGATTTCATCCGATTCTGCTACTGGGGGGCGTTCGGATGATTCATCGGATCATAGATGCATTTGTCCGGAGATGCGGCGTGCGATCGTCGGCACGTCTCCGGATTTCCGTATTCTTGTCCTGCGCTGTCCTGTCTGGCGGTGCGGCAGCGTTCGGTGCCTCGGTTGCCGTGGTTGCCTCGTCGGCCCCCCTGATGGATGCCGCGTCTTCGGAAGCCCAGGTTCTCGGGCGGGTCAGCCAGGGTGCCCATCTGGTGCCGACTGGCCGGAAAAGCGGGGATTGGATTGAAGTGCAGGCTCCTTCCGAGGTTTCGGGATGGGTCTATGGAGAGCTGGTGCGCGAGGGGGTCATTGCCGCATCCAGCGTGAAGGTCCGGTCCGGCCCCGGTATTGGCTATGCGTCGCTGGGAACGTTGACGAAGGGGGCGCCGGTGGTCCGGCGTGGTAGTCGTGGAGACTGGTTTGAGATCGAAGGTCAACCCCCGTTGATGGTCTGGGTGGAGCGGGCGATGGTGGCGGAGCGGGCATCGGCTGAGCTTGCGGACGCGACCCGGAACGTTCCTCCTCCGCCAGTGGCCGCTGTCGCACCTGTGCAGCAGGCCGTGGCTGCGCTGCCGGAGCAGGGGAATGCGGTGCCGCCTGCCCCGTCGGCGGTGCCCCGGGTGGCGGTCGCGCCTCAACAGGCGGCGGCGCCGTTGCCAGCAGTTCAATCAACGAACGCCCCGCCGGTGACCGGGCCGGTTATCAAACCCCCGGCCGTGGCCCCGTTGGCGGTAGTTTCGACGCCTTACGCCTCACAGGCTGCCGTCGCGCGGCCTGCGTCCGCTCCTGTGGTTCCGCCGGTCCGGTCCTTCTCGTCCGCGCCTGCCCCGGTGGTGGTGGGCAAGGCGAAACCACCTTCCGGGGTTCCGTCTGTGCCAGTGCCGTCCCGTTCAGAGGTTCGGCGGGTCCGGTCCTTCTCGTCCGCGCCTGCCCCGGTCCGGTCCAGTGGTACCGCCGCCCGCCCGGTGAAAGCCGTCCCCCACCGTCAGGGCGAGTCGCCCGTGCAAGTGACGTCAACGGCGGGGCTGCGGCTGATCGCGTCGGCACCGCAGGGGGAATCCATCACGGTTTCGGGGATGCTTCGCCCAGCGGGTCTCTCGCTGACTTCGGGTGCCGATTACCGTCTGGTGAGTGCAGGAGGACAGGGGCCTTCCCGCACCTTGTGCTATGTGACCGGGGATCAGGCTGCCTTCGAGGAGCGGGTCGGCCGCGCGGTGACGGTGGAGGGTCGGAAGTACTGGGTATATGGCAGCAGGGAACCCGTTGTCCTGGTCCGTTCGATCCGCTAGCCATCCCTGGGGCGGAAAATAGTGCTGTACGAGGGCTATTGTCTGTACTAGCCTTCTCATCTAGTGATTTTTCCAGTTGAACGGCCGCATCGTATAGCCTGCTTGCAAGCGGGGGGGGCTGACCTTTGGATAGCGTTAAGGCGAAAAACAGCATCGTTCATGATGATGTGCGGGAGGCGCTTCAGGCCTTTTCCGCTCGTCTGGCGCATGATTTTAACAATCTATTGACACCACTGGTGGCGTATCCTGGCATGATTTCAGGCGAATTGCCAGCGGATGGCAAGGCCTTGCGGTTATTGCGTGCGTTGGAGTCGGCGGCGGAGGGGGCGGTGGCGGTGACCCGGCGGCTGGGTGATTTGTCCGGCGTCTTGCGGACAAAGAAACGTTCTTTTGACCTTGGCGTTGCCGTTGATGTGGTCCTCTCCGAATTGAAGATGCTCCCGGCGGCGGCGGGTGTGCATATCGAGAAGTCGCATGCGCCGGGGCTGGTCGTCAACATGAGCCAGAGTGCGCTGTCGCTGGCGGTTGATGAACTTTGCCGCAATGCACTTGAGGCGCTGGCGGGGCGTGGGACGCTGGCGGTGCGTGTGGATCGCCAGAGCTATGAGATGCCGTTTGAGACCGTGGATGGGCTCGCGCCGTCTGGCACGTATGTCGTGGTTGAAATTGAGGATGACGGGATCGGGATGTCAGGCGCATTGCTGAAGAATGCGCTGGAGCCGTTTTATGCCGGTTTCGGGGGCGGGAAGCGCTGCGGGGGCGGGCTGGGGCTGAGCATCACCTACTGCGCGTTGCGCGAGAACGGGGCCTCCCTGCTTCTGGAGAGCGAAGAAGGCCGCGGGACCCTGGCAGCGATTCTTATTCCCGAGGAGAATGTCAGGACGTCCGTCACGGAAGAGGCAGCCGTGAAGACGATGGAAGCGCTGGGGGGAGTGAAACACGGCTTGATCCCCCAGGTCCTGGTGGTGGACGACGAACCGTCAATCGTGAATCTGTTCAAGTTGATCCTGGAGAATTATATCCATGGCGTGACGGTTGACAAGGCATCCAATGGTGCCGAAGCCCTGGCGATGTTCAAGACCAAGCGCTATGATGTGATCGTCATGGACCTGCATATGCCGGTCATGGACGGACAGACTGCGTTTATCGAGATTGAGAACGTGTGCCAGAACAACGGATGGGCGATGCCGAGCGTGGTCTTCTGCACCGGCTACGCGCCACGTGATGTCGTCAAGAGGGCGATATCCGAGGGCGATCAGCATACGCTTCTGAACAAGCCGGTGCGCAGCGAGATTCTCGTCAAGGCGGTTCAGGCCAGACTGGATGCGGGCTCCTGATGAATGTCGTTGAAACGGTGGATGCGATGGCGGCGTTGGCGGATGACTTCCGTGGCCGGGCGCTCCGGATCGGCCTGGTGCCCACGATGGGCTACCTGCATGCGGGGCATGTGTCGCTGATGAAGGAAAGCTCGTCGCGGTGCGATGTGACGGTGGTCAGCATCTTTGTCAATCCGGTGCAGTTCGGTCCGAATGAGGATTTCTCGCGTTACCCGCGTGATTTGGAGCGAGACTGCCGCCTGTGCCGTGAAGCGGGGGTGGACGTCGTCTTCTGTCCTTCCGCGGAGGAAATGTACGCGCCGGACCGTTCTGCTGGTGTTGTGGAGCAGTCCCTTTCATCCGGTCTTTGCGGGGCCTCGCGCCCCGGTCATTTCTCAGGGGTCTGCACGGTGGTTGCAAAACTGTTCAACATCGTCCGTCCGGCGGTGGCGGTATTCGGGCAGAAGGATGCGCAGCAGCTGGCCGTGATCCGGCGGATGGTCCGCGATCTGAATTACCGCCTGGAGATCATCGGCGCGCCGATTGTGCGCGAGAATGACGGGCTGGCGATGAGCTCGCGCAATATTTACCTTTCCGGACCGGAAAGGGCCCAGGCGCTCGGGTTGAGCCGGGTCCTTCTGTTCGCGGCGGAGGCGGTTCGCGACGGAAAGGTGGATGCGGGGTGCCTGCGGGTGGCGATGGAGGATTTCCTTCGCCGTGGCTATCCCGGCGTGTCCATGGAGTATATCACGTTTGCGAATGCGGAGACGCTCGTTCCGCGGGAGACGGTTGTCCCGGGAACGCTGCTGGCGGTTGCCGCCAGGGTGGGTCGGACGCGGTTGATTGACAATCTGCGGCTGATGTAGAGACGGGGCTGCCGGGGGGGGGGCTGAAATCAGGACCGGAAACAAAATCCTCTTTTTTAGTGAAAGTGGTTGACAGTTGCCAGCCGAATGCGCTAGGTTTCGGGGCTGTTTTATTTTTGGAAGGAATATATGCGATGAAGACATTTGTGCCGAAAGATCCGGGAGAGGCCCGGGAGTGGGTTTTAATTGACGCGGAGAATGTTGCGCTGGGCCGTCTGGGCGTCAAGGTTGCCGATATGCTGCGTGGCAAGGACAAACCCATTTTCTCGCCGCACGTGGATACCGGGGCGTTTGTCGTGGTTGTCAATGCCG
>CAZGBW010000137.1:0-7223 GCA_964523995.1 uncultured Victivallales bacterium
TCCAGCAACGGCCGCAGCGCGTCCGCCCAGTGTTGATAGCCGGCCTCGTTCGGATGGCAGAAATCGGGGGATAACTCCTGCGGGAAGACCCCGTCGGCGGCCAGCATCCGCGGTGCCAGATCGACCAGGGGCATCCCGTTGGCGCGGGCAAAGGGCTCAAGCCGCGCATTGATCTGGCCGATCGTCACGCGGCGGGGATGGTCGGGATGCTGCTCGCGCGGGAATACCTTCATCAGGATGATGCTGACGCCTGGCACCTTCGCGCGGACGCGTGCGCAGATCGCGGCAATCCCTTCGGTAATTTCATCGGGGGTATTGGCCCGCGCGTTGGGCGTGTCACTGGTGTTGTTGGTCCCGATGTGCAGGATGACGATGCGCGGGTGCAGCCCCTCCAGCTCGCCGTGGTCAAGGCGCCAGAGTACATTCTGCGTGCGGTCCCACCCGAAGCCCATGTTGAGGACCCGGTACGGGGCGAAGACCGACGCGAAGGCCCTGGGTCCATTCTGGATGGCGGCCCTGGGTTCCCCGCTCCAGAAATGCGTGATCGAATCCCCGATCAGCACGATTTCCGGATCGATCGCCTGCTGGACACGGAGGATCTCCGCATGCCGGGCCCACCAGTCGTAACTGTCCTCTTCCAGCTTGGAAACCGGCACGATGGCGGAATTGACGGGCAGGGCGTCATCACGTCCTGGCATCCCGCACGGGGTGCATGGGTCTGGTGTTGATGGATTCATCGGGGCCATACACTATCAGCGAACATGACGAATTAAAGCACAAATTTGAAATGACTTGCGCGCCAATCCCCCTTGCCATACCGTCTGTTCCAAGGAGAGAGGACCATGTCTTTGCTAGCCGGATTTTCCAGGGTGGATATCAGTCCACGGACGTTCCCCGTCCGGACGTACTGGTCTGCCGTGGATACCGTCATCGACCCTCTTTTTACCAACGCCGCGGTGTTCCATGACGGCAGGACCACGATCGCGTTCCTGTCCCTTGACGTGGTCATCGTCGAGCGTGAGTATGCCCTGCGGATCAAGGAGGAAAGCCCGGTTGGCGACACCTTTGTCGTCTCCCTGGCGAACGGCTGGCTCGGCTATATCCCCCACAGGGAGGCGTTCGAGCGCATCGGCGGCCACGAGAGCACCTGGTGCATTTCCAGCAAGATGGAGCCCGACGCGGGCGACCGCATGGCCGATGCCATGCTGGAGTTGATCCGGACCGCACCTGTTGCAGAGACCCCGTGCGTCCCCGTGACAGGGTGCTCCCCATCCATTCCCGGTGCCGCGCGAGACGGAGCGGCGTAACGGCGTAAGGCAGGAGGAATGACATGGAACACGGGGACATCTTGAAACCGCAGGCGGCGTATCCGATCGCGGTTGTTCCGCAGGCGATTCCGGGACTGGTCGCCTTCTGGCACTTTGGCGAATCGGGAACGCTTTTCACCAGCTCGCAGGGCGAACCGTACCGGCTGCAGTCGGCCTGCGGACCGCTGCGCGTCGTGGACGAGCCCGCCGCCCCGTTCGGGGGCAAGGCGCTGGTGCTGGAGGAGGGGCAGTGGCTGCGCATTCCGAGGCGCGAATGCCCAGGGCTGGACATCCACGGCCCGGACGGGCATCTTTCGCTGATCGCCTGGATCTGCCGCGAGCCGACCGCCACCGGGCATTGCGAGTTCATCGCGGGCCAGTGGAACGAGACCCACTGCGGACGGCAGTACGGACTGTTTCTCAACATCTGGGTGTGGGGGCGGGGGAATCGCCTCTTCGGGCATATCTCGAACAATGGGGGGCCGACGCCGGGATACCGGTACTGCATGGATGGTTGCATGAGCACTTCCGAGATCGAGCATCAGCGCTGGACGGCGGTGGCGATGAGCTACGACGGGCAGGCCGGGACCGCCTGGGTGAATGGGCTGCTGGAGTCCTGCCCGCCCGTCAACCCGTATTCCATGGCCGGGGGGTTGCATGACGGGGGGGTGAACGGATCGGACTTCACCGTCGGTGCGGTCCACCGTTCCGGGGAAATGGGTAATTTCTTCCGTGGGCGGATCGCGGCGCTGGCCATGTACCGCCGGGCCCTGACGGCCGCCGAGATGTACGTGCTATGCACCGCTCCAGCACTGGCGTAAGCGCACCGCGCCTGCGGCTGCGGGTCTTCAGGAAGCCGATGTAAAGGGTGGATGCCCGGCGGGAACGTGTTGGCAGGAATGGCCGTGGCGGGGGGGCGGCGGGTGCGCTGCGTTGACAAACGGGAGGCGGGATGGTTCACTGCCGGGCAGTCGGGTTCAAGGGACGATGCGACGGGAATGGAGATGGATTATGCATGTGTTGGTAACAGGCGGGGCCGGGTATATCGGCAGCCATACGGTTCTGGAGCTTCTCAATGCCGGCCACCAGGTGGCGGTGGTGGATAACCTGAGTAACGCGAGCGAGGAGAGTCTGCGCCGGGTCCGTAGACTCACGGGCCGGACGCTCACGTTCCACAAGACGGATATCCTGGACCGGGCGGCGCTCACGGCGGTGGCGAAAGATGCCGGTTTCGACGCGGTGATCCATTTCGCGGCCCTGAAATCCGTCGGGGAGTCCGTCACGCAGCCGCTGCGGTATTACCAGAACAACATCACCGGCACGCTGGTGCTGTGCGAGGTCATGCAGTCCTGCGGCATCCGCAATATCGTCTTCAGCTCGTCGGCGACGGTTTACGGGGATCCGGCCTCGGTGCCGATCACCGAGGATTTCCCGTTGCAGGCGACGAATCCGTACGGGCGGACCAAGCTGATGATGGAGTCCGTGCTGACCGATCTCCAGCACGCGCAGCCGGACTGGAACGTGGCGCTGCTGCGCTATTTCAATCCGATCGGCGCGCATGAAAGCGGTCAGATCGGCGAGGATCCGGCGGGCATTCCGAACAATCTGCTCCCGTATGTCGCGCAGGTGGCGATCGGGCGGCGGGAGCGGCTGCAGGTATACGGCGGCGATTACCCGACGCCCGACGGGACGGGGGTGCGCGACTATATCCATGTCACCGACCTCGCGAAAGGCCATCTGAAAGCCCTGGACGCGCTGGCGGCGAATCCGGGGCTGCTGGTCTGCAATCTGGGCACGGGGCGTGGCTACAGCGTGCTGGAGGTGGTCAAGGCCTTCGAGGCGGCAAGCGGGCGGAAGGTGCCCTACGGGATCGTGGCGCGCCGCCCCGGCGATATCGCGGAATGCTACGCCGATCCGGCGTATGCCGAAAAGGCGCTGGGGTGGAAGGCGGAGCGTGGTCTTGATGAGATGTGCAGCGATGCCTGGCGATGGCAGTCGCGGAATCCGAATGGCTACCGGTGAGCGGCGCTGGTGCCTGTTGAATAGAAGGGGGAGTCTATGCGAATGGTTGGAATCCTGTGTCTGGTCATGGCCTCGGGTATCGTGCAGGGGCGGGCTGGCGAGGTGTCTCTCGCCGAACGGCTGATCAAGGAAAACGAGAAAATCCTCACGATGCGGTGCGATATCCGGCGCGAGACGGAGGTTGATGGGAAGCGCATGACGACTTTGAGTCGTGTCTGGTTTGAACGGCCCGACCGATTGCGGGTAGAAACCGTGATGCCGGATGCGCGGCGCATTGTCGTGGACGGGACCGCCATCCACAAGTGGATCGGGGGTCAGGCGGAGGGGGTTCGGATCCCCCTGGCCGAGGCCCCGGAGGGCGACTTGGTGCAGGTGCGCAAAACCCCCGGCACGGTGGATGAGCACTTGCTGCGCCTGCGCGGGATTGCGGAAACCGAACTGCCGCCGGCCGACGGATTCCCTGTCCGGCGGGCCTACAAGCCGCCCGAGCCGCATCCTTACACCGTGCTGTCCCTGGACGCGACAGGCCGGCTGGCACGCCTTGAGTTCTTCGAGCGCGAGGATGCCGGGACCCGGTTGCTGCAGACCGATTTCGAGGGCTGGCGGGAAGTCGGGCCGGGAATGTGGATTGCCTGCCTGCAGAAAACGGATGCAAGGGGCCGGGACGGGACGAAGGTCGTCGAGACGCTGCGCGTGAGCGGACTCGCGGTGAACGCGCCTGTGGAGTCCTCGAATTTCGACGTGGCCGTTCAGGCGGTGGGTGTGCGGTTCCTGTCTTCCGGGGAAATGGCGGAGGTCCTTGCAGAAAAAGGAATGAAAGAATAGTGTTGCAAAGTCGTTCGTGTCACGATAGCGTTTTGACAGTTTGCGCAAGGTATTAACCTGGTCAAGAAAGGAAATGTATGAAGAGCGTGTATGGTGTGTTGCTGGCGGCGGTGGTTGTCCTGGCGGCGGTGGCCCCGAGTGCCATGGCCCAGGCGGAGAGTGCGTCGGGCGGGTTCCAGGGCTTCCTGTCGGGATGCTGCTTCGGGTTGCGCACGGGTGCGGATTACAATGATACCGGCACGGGCGACCGTAGCTTCGTCTCCTGGTTCCTGGTCGGGCTCTGCATCGGGCCGCGGACGGCGATGGACTATCGGGACGGGAAGGATTTCCACTGGCGGGAAATCTTGCGTATCATTCCCTACGTTGGAATTGTCGGCTACATCTGGGACGGTATTGATGTCGCGAATGGCAAGGGCCGTGCCGATCTTCAGCAGGCCTATCCCGGGAATTATTATTGATCGGATTTTAACCGGCTTTGAAAAAGGATTCATTGCTCAAAAGGCGATGAATCCTTTTTTTCTTGGAGGACCGGGGTCCGCCCCGGCCGCGTCGTGGATGGCTTTTTCAAGGCGTTTCCGCATAGCGCGGCATTTTTTCACAGGAATCGGAAAGGGAACCAGGCAATGCGTTCGGCTTGGGCGATAATCGGTTGTGTTGCCGCTAGTCTGTTGCTCTGCCTGGTTGCGCTGCCGTCCGCCGCTGCCGATGTCTCTCTGGCGCGGCAGCTTGCCGATGAGGGCGACTGGGAGGCTTGCAGGCGGGAATGCCGCCGGGTGGAGGTGCAGGGCGGTTCCCCGGTCGCGGCGGCGGCTCAGCTTCGTGACCGGGCTGACGTGGAACTGGGGAATCGCCGGACGCCATTGCCAGTCTGGAAACGGGTGGGGGCGTTGCCCGTCGTGGTGATGGTAGGCTTCTACCGGTTGATGGTCGCGCCTGCACTCGGTTCCCGGTGTGTGCTGGAGCCGAGTTGCTCGCGTTACAGCATGCAGGCGGCCCGGGAGCGGGGATGGCTTGGCATCCCGATGACGGGCGACCGGTTGATCCGGGAGCCATCCGTGGTGGTGGCCAGGGAAACGCCGATCGAGGATGAACATGGGCACGTCCGGTTTGCGGATCCGGTTTCCGATCATATCGGCGGTGCCAGCACAAACCGGTGGTGAGTGGACGCAGGAGTGGACGCAGGAGTGGCGGAGGAGGCGTGATGAGACGAATGAGGCTTGCGGCGGCAGTGGCGATACTGATGGCGATCGGGGGGCGGCTTGCGGCGGCACCGTCATCCGGCTTGCAACTGGCGCTGGATCTGGCGGAGGGAAAGGATCACAGCCAGGCGGCGGTGGAGTTCCGCAGACTGGCGATGGAGGCCGGTGACGCATCGGCTCGCAGCGCCTATTACTGGATGGCGGGCTACGAGTACCTGAAGGCCTCGCGACCCTTCCAGGCCGAGCGCATGATGGGAATGGCGGAGGAGGGGGCGGCGGATCAGGAGACGGAGGTGTATCTGCTGCGCGGGGAGGTCAGCCGGGGCATGGGACAGCCGCGCGAGGCGGCCTTCTACATGGAGAGCTTGCTCTCGGGGGAACGACAGGAGGCGGTCCGGCGACTGGCGGCGCGGCGGCTGGCGGTCGCCCGGTTGCGCCTGGGGGAATACGATCTGGCGCGCAAGGCGCTGGAACAGGTGGAGCCGGGGCGGGAGGATGCCGTCCGGGCGATCGAATCCTATGAGAAGGGCCGCGACAAGAGTCCGGTGGTCGGCGGCTTGCTGGGATTGATCCCCGGGCTGGGCTACGCGTATTCCGGGGAATATGCAAGCGGGGCGCGTTCGCTGCTGCTGAACGCGCTGTGCATCTGGGGCCTGGTGGAGCTGATCGACCGGGAGAGCTGGGGCGGGGCGGCCGTGGTCGGGTTCGCGGAGCTGACTTTCTACAGCGGAAGCATATACGGCGGGGCGGACGCGGCGGTCCGGTATAATCGGCGGCGGCTGGATGCCAGCACGCGGGTGATGGAGGGAGGCGCCCGGTTCGAGCCGAATGTGGCGGTCCTGCCTCTGCTGGAGTTGAAGTTCGAGTTCTAGCGTGGGTATCGATAGACGGCTGGCGTACGGATGCACCGTCGGAAGCGGGGCCGCTACATCGCCAGCCGTCCGGCGACGACGCGATCACGACGGTTGAGGTCCGGATGCACCCGTACCTCGTCGAAGCCGGCGTTCCGCATCAGGCCGGATACGGCCTTGCCTTGCCCCTCGCCGATTTCCAGGAACAGCATCCCCTCGCTTCTCAGGGCGATGGCGGCGTCCTCGATGACGGTCGTGATCACATCCAGCCCCGACGCGCCGCCGTCGAGAGCGATCCTGGGCTCGTGATCCCGCACATTGGCTGGCAGATGCTCCAGCGCGGCGGTCGGGATATACGGCAGGTTGGCGGTAATCGCATCAAGAGACTCCGCCTCGATGACGTCCGAGAGCCCCTCGCAGGCGAAGATCACCCGGTCGGCGAGCCCGAGCAGCTCGGCGTTCTCGCGGGCCAGCGCGAGGGCATCCTCGCTGACATCCAGCGCCAGGTAGCGCCCTTGCGGCCGGGCGGCGGCCAGGCTCAGCACGATGCATCCGGAGCCGGTTCCGACATCGGCGATCGCCGGCCGTTCGCGTTGCCAGAGTGCGTTGCACTCGAGGACCAGCCTTACGAGAACCTCGGTTTCGGGCCGGGGGATCAGTGCCCGCCGGTCGGTCTTGAACACCTGGTTCATGAACCCCGTTTCGCCCAGCACGTACTGCACCGGTTCCCCGCCAGCCACCCGTTTCAGCCCTCGGCGCATGGCCTCCAGATACGGTTCCGGCAGCAGCCGCCCGTAGTCCATCGCCAGTTCCAGGCGCGGCCTCTTCAAGAGCCTGCTCAGCAGCATCTCGACGATCAATTGCGGTTGCTCCGTCCCATGCCGTGCAAGGAATTCCGTGCTTGGCTTCAGGACATCGCGCACCGTTTTCCCGTTATCCGCCATAGCCGTCCGTATCCTTTACTGCCGTTCCACGCGCTCGAGGGTCAGCCGTGCCCGGCCTTCCCCGGTCTTGCCGGG
>CAZGBW010000138.1:0-1131 GCA_964523995.1 uncultured Victivallales bacterium
ATGGTCAACCGACCATGTTTCTGTTTACGCTGGAAAGCGTTTGGGTTTCTCCAGTCAAAGCGGCGTCGGAGTCCATACGGATCAGTGACCATATTGCATCCTTTACGGCATCGGTCAGTCCATCCTTGGCCAATGCCTCCATCCGGTTGACCTGTTCGATGATATCGGACGGTGCGAGCGGCGGGGGCCGTCGCCGGAGCACGTTTATTTTGTCAATTGATGTCGGTTGCAGATCTTCTCCATAGGTGACGAGTTCCTCGTGCATCTTCTCGCCTGGTCGAAGACCGGTGATTTTGATCTCGATATCCCGATCCGGCTCCAGTCCGGAAAGGCGTATCATGTTGCGTGCCAAGTCAATGATACGGACGGGGGTCCCCATGTCCAAAACAAAAATATCGTTTCGCTCTGCCATAGATCCGCAATGGAGAACGAGTTGAACCGCTTCCGGAATGGTCATGAAGAAGCGCGTCATGTCGGGGTGAGTCACGGTGACTGGGCCTCCGTCGGCAATCTGACGGCGGAAGGGGGGGATGACGCTGCCGTTACTTCCGAGCACATTTCCGAAGCGGACGGCGGCGAATCGTGTCCCATTGCCTTCAGGCATGGAAAACACGACCAGTTCGCAGATACGCTTGGATGCCCCCATGATGCTCGAAGGATGCACCGCCTTGTCGGTGGATATCATGGCGAAGCGTTTGACGCCGGTACGGTAGGCGGCCTCGGCCAGGTAACGGGTGCCGCAGACGTTATTGAGCACGGCTTGCTCGGGATGGGCTTCCAGCATAGGCACATGCTTATAGGCTGCCGCGTGGTAGACTCTCGTCGGTCGGTAGCGCTCGAAATTCTTTAGAACAGCCTGCTCGTTCTTGATGTTGCATAACAGGGTTTCCAAGTGCAATGTCGGATAGGCGTTCAGGATTTCCTGCTGAATCTCGAACAGTGGTGTCTCGGCGGCATCCAGCAGCAGGAGTCGGGAAGGGGATAGTTGTGCAATCTGTCGCGCGAGTTCGCTGCCGATGGATCCCCCGGCACCGGTAACCAGCACGGATTCGCCTTGCAAGTCAGCACGGATGTCGGTGGAATCCAACCGTACCGGACGGCGTCCGAGAAGGTCTTCGATTTCCACATTGC
>CAZGBW010000138.1:1141-1967 GCA_964523995.1 uncultured Victivallales bacterium
ATTGCGAATGTGCTGCACTTCTATCCTGCCAGTGGCGATGTCGCAGAAGGATGGCAGGATGCGGAAGGATACATCCAAACCACTGCAGGCACTGACGATATACTCGGTCAGGTCCTTGGGTGCGTCCGAGATGGCGAATAGTACATCGCTGACGCGCAGGGTACGGATGGCGTCCGCTGTCTTGTTACGGCCGCCCAGTACAGGAACCCCGTGAATCAAGCGTCCATGTTTCTGAGGGTCGTCATCGATGTAACCGGCAATCGTATTGTTTGAATTCTGCTCGTGGAGAAGACTGCGTGCCGCGATTTCGGCGGCATCGCCGGCTCCGATGATCAGAAACCGTTTGCTACGCCGATGCTTTCCGGCGTCCATACGGAACTCGCGGTAAAGCCGTACAGAAAGACGTACTCCACTGAACAGCAGTAGGCTAAGCAGAAAATCAAGCAGGTACACCGATCGGGGAATCCGATGCCCCCAGGTCAGCATGGTGAGCGTCACGAAAAGCACGGCATAGGCGGACAGAGCCTTCGACATACGCAGGAGATCGTGCGCGCCGACATAGCGCCACAACCCGGTGAACACTTTGAAGCGCAGTAGCAGGAGAATTTTCAGTGCGACGGCAATCGGCAGTGACATCAGCCAGATATCAACCATTTTCGATGGAAGAACCACGGTATCAAACCGGATGGCATAGGCGGCGGAATAGCTGGCGGCAGCCAGTGCGATATTGATCAGCCAGACCAGTTGTGAGCGCTGGTTGACAGCCATGTGCCTGAGTGCGCGGACCATGGATTTTATTATCGTGCCCGTCATTTCAAGAAGGTTC
>CAZGBW010000138.1:1977-7212 GCA_964523995.1 uncultured Victivallales bacterium
TTTCATTGTTTTCTGCGCTTTCTTGATGTGGTGATTCCATCTCGTATGCCAGTTGATTGCGAAGGTACTCCCCGTAGGGGCTTTTCCCGTAGCGCTCGGCTGCGACCATCAGCGTGCGGTCGTCAATCCAGTTGCTCCGCCATGCGATTTCCTCCGGGCAGGCGATCTTCAGTCCCTGGCGCTTTTCAATAGTGGAGACAAAGGTACCGGCTTCCAGGAAGGATTCGTGGGTACCGGTGTCGAGCCATGCCATGCCGCGCCCCATCCGTTGCACGTTCAGTTGGCCTGTCTTCAGGTAATGCTCATTCACGCTGGTGATTTCCAGTTCTCCGCGAGCGGATGGTTTGACGTCCTTCGCAATCTCGACGACGCTGTTGTCGTAGAAGTAAAGGCCGGTTACGGCATAGCGCGATTTAGGCGCGACCGGTTTTTCCTCGATACTGACGGCACGTCCGGCACTGTCGAAGGCAACCACACCATAGCGCTGCGGATCATGGACGGGGTAGGCGAACACCGTGGCTCCGCGCTCCTGGCAGGACGCCTCGGTCAGGAGTGCGGTGAGGGAACTGCCATAGAAAATATTGTCACCGAGAATCATGGCCACGTGATCGTCGCCAATAAAGCGGTTCCCGATAATGAATGCCTGCGCAAGTCCATCGGGGGATGGTTGGACGGCATACTCCAGCGAGACCCCCCACTGTGAACCGTTCCTAAGCAGTTTTTCAAACATCGGCGTATCCTGGGGGGTGCTGATAATCAGGATTTCGCGGATGCCGGCGAGCATCAGGGTGGTCAGCGGATAGTAGATCATCGGCTTGTCGTAGATCGGAAGCAGTTGCTTGCTGACGACCAGCGTAATCGGATGCAGGCGTGTGCCGGCACCGCCGGCCAGAATGATTCCCTTGCGTCTCATGCGGTTTTCCCTCCCAGGCGTTCGCCCGCGTATTTACGTTCGCGTATCGGTCTCCACCACCATTCATTGCCCAGATACCAGTCCACGGTGGCTCGGATACCGGTTTCAAAGGTGTGCCGGGGTTCCCATCCCAATTGGTTCTTCAGGCGTGTCGCGTCGATCGCGTAACGCTGATCGTGCCCCGGTCGGTCGGCGACAAAGGTGATCAACGCGCGACGGGCGGTGCCGGATGCGCGCGGACGCCGTTCATCCAGGATGTCGCAGACCGTCTCGACCACTTGCAGATTGGTGCGCTCATTGCTTCCGCCAACATTGTACTTCTCGCCGGGCAGCCCCTTCTCCAGCACCAGGCAGAGAGCCCGTGCATGGTCCTCCACGTGCAGCCAGTCACGGATGTTGTCTCCCTTGCCGTAAACCGGCAGCGGTTTTTCCTCGAGCGCGTTGAGAATGATGAGCGGAATCAGTTTTTCAGGGAAATGGTACGGGCCGTAGTTGTTGGAGCAGTTGGTGATCAGCGATGGCATGCCGTAGGTATGGTGCCAGGCCTGCACGAAATGATCGGCGGCGGCCTTGCTGGCGGAGTAGGGGGAGTGGGGGTCGTAAGGCGTGTTCTCCGTGAACAGGCCCTGCGGCCCCAGGGAACCGTAGACCTCGTCGGTTGAAATATGCAGGAATCGGAACGCGTCGCGCCGCGCCGGAGGCAGGCGGTCGCGGTAGTGACGGGCGGCATCGAGCAGATTGAAGGTGCCGGTGACATTGGTGCTGACGAATGCGGACGGGCCGTCAATCGAACGGTCCACATGAGATTCGGCAGCCAGATGCATGATGGCGTCCGGCTCCCATTCCGCAATCACGGCCCGCACCGCGTCGGCATTGGAAATGTCCGTCTTGCTGAACTGATAGCGCGGCGATCCGGCGATGTCCTTCAGCGAGGACAGATTGCCCGCATAGGTCAGGCAATCCATATTCAGGACGCGGGCGGTGGAGTTCCTGATCAAATGCCGGATGACGGCAGAACCGATAAAGCCGGCACCGCCTGTAACGAGTATTTTCTTTTCAGAGGTCCCGTTCATCATGAGGCACTATAACTTGCCGAACCGGTCCTAGTCAAACAGTTCGGCGTCTCTGAACATTTTTCCGGAGCGGTCCTTGGCGGATAGCAACGGGGGGGCACCATCGGCGAGAGGCCATGCAATGGCGATGTCGGCATCATCCCACCGCAGTGTCCTTTCATGCGACGGTTCGTAGAAGTCGGTGCATTTATAAACAAACTCGGCGTGCGGGGAGGTCACATAGAAACCATGGGCGATACCGGGGGGCACCCACATCATACGCCGATTCTCCGCGCTCAGGATCGCTCCCGCCCATTTGCCGAACGTCGGCGAGGAACGTCTCAGATCCACGGCCACATCGAAAACCGAACCGGCAATGACACGAACGAGTTTTCCCTGAGGATGGCAGACCTGGTAGTGGAGTCCGCGCAGCGTGCCGCCAATGGAGCGGGAGTGGTTATCCTGAACAAAAGTGTCGTCAATGCCAAGCGCGGTGAAGGTCCGTCGGTTCCAGGTTTCAATGAAAAAACCGCGTTCATCGCCATGAACAACGGGATCGAGCAAGAATACGCCATCCACTTCTGTCAACGTCTTCTTCATCGGTGCATCCCCTTCTCCATCATCACGTTTTTTAAAGGTGCTCCCTGATAGGGTGAACACAAGTCTCTAAGGCAGATGTGAGCAGTTACGGGAGCGTTCATCATGTCAAGCCAGCGGTCTTTAGACGATGTGCATACCGTTCGACGGCATCCTCCCACGCTGGAATGCCTGCATGCAATGCCGTGGACAGGCTCCGGTTGGACATGACGGAGCAGAACGGGCGCCGGGCGGGAGACGGGAATGCGTCCGAGCCGACGGGGATGACAAAGCAATCGTTCTTTATGCATTTCAGGAAAAACCGGGCGGTCTCGTAACGGCTTGCATATCCCGAGTTGGTCAGATGCCAGCGTCCTTCAAGGCCCTGGTCAAGCGCCTTCAGTGTGAAGGTCACGATATCCTCCGTGTATGTCGGCACGGAAAGCTGGTCCCACACGATACGCAGCGTCTGCCGGGTGCGGACCCACTCACGCAGTTTGAAGAAGAAATTCTGCGTGCCGTCACCGAACACCCAGCTCACCCGCAGCAGCAGATTCCCGGTGCCGGCGGCAAGCGCCTCCTGTTCTCCCTCCAGCTTGCTTTGTCCGTAGACGTTCAGCGGGCCGGTTGAATCCTGCTCGCGATACGGGGTGCCGGCGGTGCCGTCAAAAACATAATCCGAGCTGTAATGCACGAGTCGTGCACCCTGCCGACGGGCCGCGGATGCCAGGATCCGGACGGCATCGCGGTTGACGGCAAACGCGGGAGCCGGGGCTTGTTCAGCCGCGTCAACATTGTTGTAGGCGGCGCCGTTCAGGATAACGTCAGGGCGGAAACCGGCAACCACGGCCTCCACCGATTCGGGATTGGTGATGTCCAACTGTGCCTCCGGTGGTGCCAGGAAGTCAGCACCGATCTCGCGGAAGCGGTTGGCAAATGCGCCAGCCAGTTGCCCGGATGCACCGGTGATCAGTGCTCTCATGGGGTATCTGTGCCCTTTAGATCAGCATCCACCATCATCCCGACCAGTTCCCGGAATTTCACTTTCGGCTCCCATCCCAGTTTCGCGCGAGCTTTGGCAGGGTTGCCCAGCAATTGTTCAACCTCGGCGGGACGGTAATACTGCGGGTCGATGCGTACCAGCGTCTTGCCCGTGGCGGCATTGATGCCGGTTTCGTCCACGCCTTTCCCTTTCCAGGCGATCCGGGTTCCGACATGGTTGAAGGATAGTTCAATAAACTCGCGGACGGAGTGCATTTCCCCCGTCGCGATGACATAATCCTCGGGGGTGTCCTGCTGAAGCATGCGCCACATGGCATCCACGAAGTCACCCGCGAAGCCCCAGTCGCGCTTGGCATCAATGTTACCCATGAATAGGCAGTCCTGCCTCCCCGTCTGGATATGGGCGACCGCCCTGGAAATCTTTCGGGTCACGAAGGTGGCGCCACGGCGGGGCGACTCGTGGTTGAACAGAATTCCATTGCTGGCATGCAGGCCGTAGGCTTCGCGATAATTGACGGTGATCCAATAGGCATAGAGCTTGGCGACGCCATAGGGGGAACGCGGATAGAAGGGGGTTTTTTCCGTCTGTGGCACTTCCTGCACCTGCCCGAACAGCTCGGAGGTCGATGCCTGGTAGAAGCGGCAGTTCAGCCCGGTCTCGCGTATCGCGTCCAGAAGCCGAAGGGTGCCGATGGCGTCCACGTCCGCCGTGTACTCTGGCACTTCAAACGAGACCTGCACATGCGACTGCGCGCCGAGGTTGTAAATCTCGGACGGACGGATCCTTTCAATCAGGCGGTTGAGATTGCTGGAATCGGAGAGATCCCCGTAATGCAGGTGCATGCGGGTCTGGTTCTCGCCGCGATAGGTGTGCAGATGGTCCACTCGTTCCGTATTGAAGGAACTGGCGCGGCGCTTGATGCCATGGACCTCATAGCCTTTCCCCAGCAGGAGTTCGGCCAGATAGGATCCGTCCTGTCCGGTAATGCCGGTGATGAGTGCGGTTTTGCTAGCTGTGGTCATCGGGTTCCTTCTTGTTATTCGGGATTGCGATTGCGTTTGTGATTACGATGGTGATCCGGACTTTTCCGGGGGTGGCGGGGATGCGAATTCGCGCAGGCTGCGCAGATAGGCCTGCGGATTGCCGATGTCATGCCGCTGTCCCTGAACGCGGCAGGCCATGAAGCCTTCTTCCTGGCGGACCCGGTCCAGGCACGAGGTCAATTGGAATTCGCCGCGTTCCCTGAGGTTGAGCCGGATATTCTCGCTCAGGATGTCAAACACTTTCGCGGTCAGGACATATTGGCCGAAAACGGTCAGGAACGCGTCATCCTCCATGCCTTCGACATGGAGATGCTCTGCCGCATAGGCCGCATCCGGCTTCTCGGCAAATTCGGTGATGTTCAGCGTTCTCCCTTCATCCCGCCAGTTACCGGTCACGCATCCGAAATGGTGGACGTCGCTGGCGGGAGTGGTTTCGACGCCAACCACGCTTTGGCCACATTTCTCGTACACGCGGATCAGCTGCCGTGCGCAGGATTCATCGGTGTTGCTGGTATACAGATGATCACCGAGCAGCAGCAGGAACGGCTCGTTGCCAACCCAGTCTTTCGCGCAATGCACCGCGTGCCCGAACCCCTCCTGCGAATCCTGGGCCAGGAACGTGATGCGGTTGCCGATGTCGGTCAGGTA
>CAZGBW010000139.1:0-7208 GCA_964523995.1 uncultured Victivallales bacterium
TTCGACGGAACGGGCTTTGAAGGGTGGCAGGGGCGCGATGGCGAGGTGAAGTGGAATCTCGCGGGGGGAGTGATGGAGGTTGTTCCCAAGACGGGCGACATCTGGACGAGGGCCGAGTTCGGTTCCTGCCAGCTTCATCTTGAATTCCGTACGCCGCACGTCGTGAAGGGGGAAGGGCAGGGGCGTGGCAACAGCGGCGTATTCCTGATGGGCCGCTACGAGATCCAGGTGCTGGACTGTTATGAGAACCCGACCTATCCGGACGGCACGACCGGGGCTATCTACGGGCAGTTCCCGCCGCTGGTGAATGCCTGCCGCAAACCCGGTGCCTGGTCTTCCTATGACATCCTCTGGGAGGCTCCGCAATTTGATGGTGCCCGCCTGGTCAGGCCGGCGTATGTGACCGTGATCCTGAACGGGGTCCTGCTGCACCATCACAAGGAACTCCAGGGTCCAACCGAGCACCGCAAGCTGGCGGCCTATGTTGCCCATCCGGCGTCCGGCCCCCTGAAATTGCAGGATCACGGCGATCTCGTGGCCTTCCGCAATATCTGGGTCCGCCCGATCGGCACCGATGACCATCGCTGCTAAACGTGTGTAGTCGGTACCGCCCATGATGTCCATGCCTGGTGATAGGCTGGCGACGAGTGTGCCGCGGCAAATGAGCTGTGCGAGCATGGGTGCGGTTTCCATCCTGGGCAGTTACGTTTTTTGATTGACAGGAGCGGGTTCGGGATGGAAACTGCCCTCCCCGAGGGAGCAGAAGGCCTTCCGGAATAGTGTGCAGGGACGTCTTCATCGTAAATTATACTTCGCGGTTCCGGCAGATTGCCGGGGAACGGGGCGGCAATGACAAAGCATTTATTCGTGACCGGTGGGGTCGTATCGTCGTTGGGCAAAGGGTTGACGGCGGCCTCGGTGGCGCTGCTGCTGAAGCGGCGGGGCTACCGGGTGAAACTACAGAAGCTGGACCCCTATCTGAACGTGGATCCAGGAACCATGTCGCCTTACCAGCACGGCGAGGTCTACGTGACCGTGGATGGTGCCGAGACCGATCTGGATCTGGGTCATTACGAGCGTTTCACGGGGGATCCGTGCACGCAGGCGAGCAACTTCACCAGCGGGCGGATCTACAGCGCGGTCATTTCCCGCGAGCGCGAAGGCGGTTATCTCGGGAAAACCGTTCAGGTGATTCCCCACGTCACCGATGAGATCAAGAATGCGATTCGTTCACTGGACGGTGACGATGTGGATTTTGTGATTACCGAGATCGGCGGGACGGTGGGGGATATCGAGTCGCTGCCCTTCCTCGAGGCGATCCGCCAGTTGCGGCAGGAAATCGGCAGGACCAACGGGCTCTTTCTGCATGTGACCCTGGTGCCGTATATCCGAGCCGCGGGGGAGATGAAGACCAAGCCTTCGCAGCAGTCGGTGGGGATCCTGCGCTCGATCGGCATCATCCCGGACATCCTGATTTGCCGCTGCGAGCGGGCGATGGATCAGGAGCAGAAGGATAAGCTGGCGCTGTTTTGCAACGTGGAGCGCGAATTGGTGATCGAGGAGCAGGATGTGGAGAACTCGATCTACGAAGTCCCGCTGGCGCTGGCGGAACAGGATCTGGATGTCTATATCCTGGAACTGCTGCAATTGCATGTGGACCGGTTGGATCTGCGGGACTGGCGTGAGATGATCGACCGGCTTGTGAAGCCGAAACGCGGGGTGGTCGAGGTGGCGGTGGTGGGCAAGTACATCAGCCTGCAGGATGCCTACAAGAGCATCTACGAGTCGCTGACACATGGAGGGATCGCGAATGATGTGAAGGTGACGATCCGGCAGATCGAGTCGGAGGATGTCGAGCGGCAGGGCGCGGCGGCACTGCTGGCCGGGGTGGACGGGATCCTGGTCCCGGGCGGGTTCGGTGACCGCGGGATCGAGGGGAAGATCGCCACGGTGCGGTATGCGCGGGAAAACGGCATACCGTTTTTCGGCATCTGCCTGGGAATGCAATGTGCGGTGATGGATTTCGGTCGTGAGATCTGCGGACTGGCGGGCGCGAACAGCAGTGAGTTCAACGGGAAGACGCCTCATCCGGTGATTCACATGATGGCGTCCCAGCGTGGCATATACCGCAAGGGCGGGACGATGCGGCTTGGCGCCTATCCGTGCCGGCTGGAAGCCGGTACCATGGCGGCGGGCTGCTACGGCGCGACGGATATATCCGAGCGTCACCGCCATCGCTACGAGTTCAATAACGAGTATCGCGCGTTGATGGTGGAGAAGGGGTTGGTGTTCTCGGGGCTCTCTCCGGATGGCGAGCTGGTGGAGGTTGTGGAGTATCCGGCGCATCCCTGGTTTGTCGCCTGCCAGTTCCATCCGGAGTTCCAGTCGACCCCGATGAACGCGCATCCGCTGTTTCGCGGTTTTGTGGGGGCCGCGCTGGCGCGGCGGGGGAATTAGGATTTCGATTAGGATGGGATTTCGATTAGGATTACGTTTTAAGATGAATCCGGATAAAGGGGTGCAAGGATGCCGAAGCGGACAGATATACAGAAGATCATGATCATCGGTTCCGGCCCGATTGTGATCGGGCAGGGATGCGAGTTTGACTATTCCGGGGTACAGGCGTGCAAGGCCTTGAAGGAGGAGGGTTACGAGGTTGTGCTGGTGAACAGTAACCCGGCCACCATCATGACCGATCCCGAGTTTGCCGACCGGACCTATATAGAGCCGCTGGATCTGGAGGTCCTGAAGCGGATCATCAGCCGTGAGCGCCCGGATGCCCTGTTGCCGACGCTGGGCGGGCAGACGGCGCTGAATCTGGCGATGCAGTTATCGGCATCGGGGGCTCTGGCCCGGCATGGGGTGGAGATGCTGGGTGCGAAGGCGGAGGTTATCCACAAGGCGGAGGATCGCAAGGCGTTCAAGGAGGCCATGATCTCGATCGGCCTGGATCTGCCGCGGAGCGTATCGGCGCACAGCATGACAGAGGCGGCAGCGGCGAAACGCGAGCTGGGTGATTATCCGCTGGTGATCCGCCCGGGATTCACACTGGGCGGTACGGGTGGCGGCATCGCCTATGACGATGCGCAATATGCCGAGATCGTGCAGCGCGGCCTGTTCTACAGTCCCACGTCCGAGGTTTTGATCGAGGAGTCCGTGCTGGGCTGGAAGGAATTCGAGCTGGAGGTCATGCGCGACCGCAAGGATAACTGCGTGATCATCTGTTCGATCGAGAATGTTGACCCGATGGGTGTCCATACGGGCGACAGTATCACGGTGGCCCCGATCCAGACGCTGACCGACCGCGAATACCAGCGCATGCGCGACGCGGCATTCGCGGTCATGCGCGAGGTCGGTGTGGAAACGGGCGGCTCGAATGTGCAGTTTGCCATCAATCCCGACAACGGGCGGATGGTGGTGATCGAGATGAACCCACGGGTCTCGCGGTCCTCGGCCCTCGCCTCGAAGGCGACGGGCTTCCCGATCGCGAAGATCGCGGCCAAGCTGGCGGTGGGATATACCTTGGATGAGCTGCGTAACGACATCACCAAGGAGACCCCGGCCTGCTTTGAGCCGACACTCGACTATGTGGTGACCAAGGTGCCCCGGTTCGCGTTCGAGAAGTTCACCGCGGCGGACGACACGCTGGGCACGCAGATGAAATCCGTGGGCGAGGCGATGAGCATCGGCAAGACCTTCAAGCAGTCGTTCCAGAAGGCGATGCGCTCGCTGGAGACCGGGCGGGGCGGATTCGGCGCGGATGGCAAGGACGGTGTGTGGGAGTCGCATCCGGACGGGGTCCTGGAGGATCTGCTGCGGCGGCCGAACGCGGGACGCGTATTCGCGGTGCGGGCGGCGTTCAAGCGTGGGTGGAGCGTGGATCGTGTCTACGATCTGACGCGGATTGACCGGTGGTTCCTGCGGCATTTCGAGGAACTGGCGGCCTATGAGGAGGATATCCGGTCGGTTGGATCCCTGGCCGCACTGGCGGCGGACCGGCCACGTTTCGCGCAGGTCAAGGAATTCGGCTATTCAGACCGGCAGATCGCCTTTCTGCTGAAAACGAAGGAGGCCGATGTCCGGGCGGCTCGGGAAGCAACCGGGCTTTTGCCTGTCTACGGTCAGGTGGATACCTGTGCCGCCGAGTTCAAGGCGTTTACTCCGTATTTCTATTCGACATACGGCGATGTCAACGAGAGCAGACCGACCGACCGGCGCAAGGTCATGATTCTGGGCGGAGGGCCGAACCGTATCGGCCAGGGTATCGAGTTCGACTACTGTTGCGTGCATGCCTCGTTCGCGCTGCGCGCCGCCGGGTTCGAGACCGTGATGGTGAACAGCAATCCGGAAACGGTCAGTACCGATTATGATACCAGCGACCGTCTCTATTTCGAGCCGCTGACGCTGGAGGACGTGCTGCACGTCTACCGGAACGAGGGCTGCTGGGGGGCGATCGTGCAGTTTGGCGGGCAGACCCCGCTGAATCTGGCGGCGGGGCTGGAGAAGAACGGTGTGAACATCATCGGGACCAAGCCTGCCGATATCGAGGCGGCTGAAGACCGCAAGTTCTTCCAGGAACTCGTCACCCGTCTTGGTATCCGGCAGCCGGAAAACGGATTGGCGACCAGTGTGGAGCAGGCAGAGGTGATCGCCGAGCGTCTCGGCTATCCGGTCCTGATGCGCCCTTCGTTCGTGCTTGGCGGCCGGGCGATGGTCATCGTCTACAATGTCGAGATGCTTCGCAAGTACATGGCGGAGGCCGTGGAGGTGTCCGATGATCGCCCCGTGCTGATCGACCACTATCTCGAGGATGCGGTGGAAGTGGACGTGGACTGCATCTCGGACGGCGAAACCTCCGTGATCGGTTCGATCATGGAACACGTGGAGCTGGCCGGCGTCCATTCTGGCGACAGCGCCTGCACCATTCCGGCCCCCACGCTGAGCGCCGCGGTCAAACAGACGATTCGCGAGCATACCTTTGCGTTTGCGAAGGCGTTGAACGTGCGCGGGTTGATGAATGTCCAGTACGCAATTCACAATGACACGGTTTATGTGCTGGAGGTCAATCCGCGTGCCTCGCGGACCGTGCCGTTCGTGAGCAAGGCGATCGGGGTGCCGCTGGCGAAACTCGCCGCGCTGGCGATGGTGGGATTCAAGCTCAAGGACATGGGATATACGCGGGAGGTGACGCCAAGGCATTTCTCGGTCAAGGAGGCTGTATTCCCCTTTGTGCGGTTTCCGGGTATTGACGTGATCCTGAGTCCCGAGATGAAATCCACAGGGGAAGTCATGGGCATCGACCGGACGGGCGGAATGGCATTCCTGAAGAGCCAGGTGGCCGCAGGCAACCGGCTTCCCAACTCGGGTCCCATCTTCGTGAGTGTGCGGGACCACGACAAGGAGGAGTTGAAGGAACTGGCTCCGCGACTCCACGCGCTTGGATTTGTCATGTATGCCACGCTGGGAACCAGCACCGCCATGCGCGACTGGGGAATCCCGAGCCGGGCTCTTTTCCGGATCGTGGACGGTCGCCCGAATGTACTCGACATGATCGAGGGCAAGGAGATCGGCTGGATCATCAACACGCCGGCCAGCGGTCCGGTGCCGCGCATCGACGAGATCAAGATGCGGGCGCATGCGGTGATCCGCGGCATTCCGATCACGACGACGATTGACGGGCTGCGGGCGGCGATCCACGGGCTGGAGGCGTTGAAGGCGCAGCAGGAAATGGATGTCTGCAGCCTGCAGGAATATCACCGTGTTCTGAATAAAGTCAAACTGCCCCGCCAGTGATCCGGTGGTAATGCTGGCAGGACGACAACTCCAATGAATCGCCTTGCCGTAAGACAAAGCGCGTGCCACACTGACTCGCCATTATGTCAACGGATGCCAATAAAATCCGCGCCTTGCCGTGGAGCTTTGCGTTCATGGTCCTGAATGGCGTTTTCTCCGTGTGGACCTTTGGAGGTTCAATCTTCATCCTTTTCCTGGATGAGCTTGGATTATCCAAGGGGCAGATCGGCCTGTTACTGTCCTTCTTCCCTTTCTTCGGACTGATCGCCCTTGGATTCGCCCCCGTTGCCACCCGGCTCGGGCGCAAGCGTGTCTTCCTGGCCTGTTACGGGGCGCGTAATCCGGTCATGGCACTGCTCCTTCTGATGCCATGGGTCGTGACCCGCCACGGGCATACGGCGGCTCTCCTTTTCTTGTCGGCGGTTGTCATTGTCTTTGCCATCCTGCGCACCTTGGGGGAAACGGCGTACACCCCATGGTCCCAGGAGTTCATTCCGAACCGTGTCCGCGGTATTGTCACCGCCTGGGCGGCGGTCCTGGGGCTGGTCATGTCCGGTGCGGCATTGGCGATAGCCGGTCTCGTCATTGATCGTGGAACGGGGTTGGAGCGCTACATGCTGTTGATCGGTACCGGTTGCCTGATAGGATTTGCGGGAGTCATGGCGATGCTCAAGGTATCCGGCGGTGCCCCCATGCCCCAGGCGGGCGGAGACTCCACGCACGGAAGCAAGATGCGCGAGGCCTTGCGCGATCCGAATTTCAGGGCCTACCTCGGTGGCTCGGCAGGGGTGACGATCGGCACGGCCATGCTGGTTTCCTTTCTTCCCCTGTATGTCAAGGAACAGCTTGATATTTCCGTTGCCAACATTGTCCGCCTGGATATCGCGGCCATGGTCGGGGGGGCTCTCGCCTGTCTTGGGTGGGGACCCTTGTCCGATCGGCTGGGCAGTCGTCCGGTCTTGATGCCGTCGGTGGCGGGGGTGCTTCTGCTACCCCTGTTATGGTTGCTGATGCCGAGGCAGGGGACCCAGGTGGTCGGGGGATGCGTGGCCCTGTATTTACTCTACGGCGTGGCCAGCAACGGGATTGGCATCGGGGCAGTTCGCCTGCTTCTCAACGGGGTTATCCCGCCAGAGAAGAATACGGCATATACCGCCATCTACTACGCATGGCAGGGGCTGACCGCAGGTATTGCACCGCTTCTGTCCGTCGCTGTCCTTTCTGCAGTTTCCTCCTGGAGAATGAGCATTCACGGGCTTGTCATTGATGGCTACACGGTAATGTTTAACGTCTCGTTGCTGTTTCTTCTCGTAGGCTGGA
This sequence comes from uncultured Victivallales bacterium, assembly GCA_964523995.1. Classification (GTDB taxonomy): domain Bacteria; phylum Verrucomicrobiota; class Kiritimatiellia; order UBA8416; family UBA8416; genus UBA8416. The sequence goes on from CAZGBW010000139.1 coordinate 7,114, forward strand.
TTCTTTACGGGCGGGTTCGCCCGGACGGGTCACATACGACGCGGACGGTGATCCAAGGACTCATGAACCGGGTGATGCAGCGGTGATTCCTGTTT
>CAZGBW010000140.1:0-7176 GCA_964523995.1 uncultured Victivallales bacterium
TGAAGCGGTTGCTGGAGCGGGGCCGGCTGAGCGTGGACGAGCTGGTCCTGCACTTTGGCGTCAGCGGCATGACCGTCCGCCGCGATCTGGGCGATCTGGAGGTGCAGGGCTTATTGACGCGCACGCATGGCGGTTGCGTCCTGCGCTCCGGGCCGGTGCGGGAACTTCCGTTCCAGGAAAAGGTGCAGCAGCGGCCAGCGGCCAAGGAGGCGATCGCGCGGGCCGTGGTCGGCCGGCTCTCCGACGGCGATAGCCTGTATCTGGACACCGGCACGACCTGTGCCGCCGTCGCCCGTCTCCTGCCGGGGCATCGGCGCGACCTGCGGGTCTTCAGCAACAATCTTCCGGCGGTCCTGGCGCTGTTCGGCGCCCCCGGCATCGAGGTGGTTGTGCCCGGGGGGGCGCTCGGGCACCGGAGCCCGGATCTGACGGGCGGTTTCGGTTTTGAAGCCCTCAGCCGCCTGTGTTTTGATACGGCCGTGGTGGGTGCCGACGCCTTTGATCCGGACCGGGGTGAGTTCTATTCCGCGGATCTGGCGACCGCCGCCCTGTCGCGCGCCGCCCAGGAGCGGGCGGCGCAGACGTTTGTCTGTATTGACGGCTCGAAGTTTGGAAAGCGCGGCATGGCGCTGGCCGGATGTCTCCGCGAGGGGACCGTCCTGGTTACCGATGCCGTCCTGTCGAAGGATCGTTTACGGGTCCTGCGCCGGAGCGGCGCGGAAATACTGGTGGTGGCGGAAACCGTGATAACAAGGGAGGATGGAGAATGACCAAGACGGCGAATGGCGGCAAGTACTGGGCGCATGTGGACCTGAAGACGGTTCCGAATATGGGGGTCCCCGCTCCGGGGCCGAAGTCAAAGGAACTGCACGCCCGCTGCACGAAGTATTTCAAGGGACTCAGCGGACAGGTCAAGCTGTTCCCGGTGGCTTTCGAATCCGGCCACGGTTGTGTGCTTCGCGATGTGGACGGCAACGACTACATTGACTTCTCGTCCGGCATCTACGTGACCACCCTCGGGCACTGTCACCCGAAAGTGACCGAGGCGGTGCAGAAGGCCGCCGGGCAGTTGATGAACGCGCACGACTTCACCACGCCCGTCAAGACCCGCCTGGTGGAGAAACTGGCCGAGATCCTGCCCGGCGATCTCAAGGGCTTCCAGTTCTATGACTCCGGCACGACGGCGGTCGAGGCCGGCCAGCGGGTGCTGCGCGCCGCCAGCGGCCAGCACGAGATGATCTCCTGCTTCTACGACTACCATGGCAAGACCTACGGCGGTGTCTCGCTGGGGCATATCCGCTCGAAGGTCTACGGTCCGGCTCGCGCCCCCGGCTTCCACATGGTCCCGCGCCCGGATGTCTACCGGCCGATGTGGACCAAGCCGGATGGCGCGATTGACACCGACAAGTACATCGAGTTCTACGAGGAATATCTCGACAAGGGCACCTGCGGCCAGGTCGCCGGTTTCGTGCTGGAACCGATCCAGGGCTGGGGTGGCTCGGTCATGCCGCCGGATGACTTCTTCCCGAAACTGCGCAAGCTCTGCGACAAGCACAAGATCCTGCTGATGATCGACGAGGTGCTGACCAGCATGGCCCGCACCGGCAAGTGGCTGTGCATGGAGCACTGGAATGTGATCCCGGACGTGGTCACGCTCGGCAAGGGATTCGGCAACGGGTTCCCGGTGACCTGCGTGGCGGTGCGCGAGCCGTTCAAGGAGTCGTTCGAGGCGATCTCGGCCTCGTCCAGCTACGGGGGCAACCCGATGGCCTGTGCGGCTGCGCTGGCGAGCATCGAGGCGATCGAGGAGGAACAGCTCAACGAGCGCTCCCTGCACCTGGGTGAACTGGCCATGAAGCGCATGGACAAGATGAAGGCCGAGCATCCGATTGTCGGCGATGTGCGCGCCAAGGGCTGTCTGATGGGCATCGAGCTGGTGAAGGACAAGGCGACCAAGGAGCCCCTGGAGAAGGCGGGCAAGATGGTCTACCAGAAAGCGTTCGCCAAGGGGCTGGCCTGGATTCCCGCCGGGCATATCCTGCGGATGAGTCCGCCGGTGGTCATGGAGGACGAGGTGCTGCTCAAGGGGCTGGACATGATTGACGAGGCCATCGGCGAGACCGAGAAGGAACTGGGATACTGATATGGCACTGCAGGCAGGAACGGGGATCCGGGACATCAGTCCTCGCGGGCCCATGGCGCTTTACGGCTATCCGCACGTGGAGCGTGTCTCGACGGGGGTTCACGACCCGTTGCTGGCGACCGTGCTCGTGCTGCGCAACGGTGCCGGCGACACCGTTGTGCTGGCATCCCTGGATATCCTGATGATCGGACCCGCCTTCGCCCGCGACCTGCGGCGTGCCGTCGCGCAGGGGGCCGGGTGCGACGAGAGCGGGGTGTTCATCAGTTGCACGCATACGCATTCGGGCCCGGTCACGTCCCGGCTGATCGGCTGGGGGAACGATCCGACGATCCCGCCGGTTTCCCCGGACTACATGGCGTTCCTGAAGGCGCAGGTGGTGGCTTCCGTCGGGGCGGCGGTGCAGTCGCTGGAACCGGCGGAACTTGCCTGGGCCTCTGCCGACGCCACCGGTGTCGGCGGCAACCGGCTGACACGCGGCGGGGTGACCGATCCGGAGTGCGGCATTCTCGCGCTGCGCAGTCCGCGGACGAAGGCCATGCTCGGTATGGCGCTGGTCTACGGCATGCATCCGACCGTGCTGCACGAGGATTCCACGCGGGTGTCTGCCGACTTCCCGTACTACACCCGCCTGCATCTGCAGGAGTATCTCGGCGCCGCCGTGCCGGTGGTCTATCATACCGCGCCTTCCGGAAACCAGAGCCCGCGACATTTCGTCAATGGCCAGACCTTTGCCGAGGCCGAACGGCTCGGGCGGCTGCTGGGCAAGGCGGTATGCGGGGCCCTGGATGCCATTGGGGCCGGTGCCTGGCGCGGGGAGGCGGCTCTTGGCGGACGGCTGGCGCAGGTTACCCTGCCGCGCAATCCGATCCGGCCATTGCCGGCGGCGGAGGCCTTGCTGGCCGAGTACAGTGAACGCTATGCGCGCCTGCAGCGGGAGAAGGCCCCGCGTGCGGACGTGCGCACGGCGGAATGCGCGGTGTTCGGCGCGGAAGGGACGCTGGCCCTGTCCAAGGCTGGCGACAGCGGCGAGTTGGAGCAGGCGCTGCAGGAGTACCGGTCGGTTGATGTCCAGGTCCTGCGCATCGGCGAGGTCTCCCTGGCGGGACTGCCCGGCGAGGCGTTTACCGAGTACGCCCTGGAAATCAAGCGCCGTGCGCCGCGGAAGAGCCTTGTGGCCAGCCTGGTCAACGGCGAGCTCCAGGGCTATATCGTCACGCCCGAGACGGCGGTGGCGGGTGGTTACGAGGCCACGAACGCGATTTTCGCGCCGGCATCCGGGCGGATCCTGGTCGAGACGGTGTTGAAGTTAATGGGGGCGTGATCGGTCGGTTGGCGATCCCACCGGCCTTGTGCCGGTGGTGAAGGAAGTTGAGCGGGGGCGGGTGCAGCTCCCACCTCAACGTTGGCCTCCACCGGCGCAAGGCCGGTGGGCGGCAGTGAAGATATCGATAACAAAAAGGAACACAATGAAGACAGTGAATTTCGGAATCATCGGGCTTGGCCTGATGGGGCGTGAGTTTGGCAGCGCGGTGGCGCGCTGGTGTCATCTGACCGGGATGAACGTGCGGCCCCGGATCGTGGCGGTGTGCGACACCAACCCGAAGCTGCAGACCTGGTTCACCGATAATTTCGACTCGATCAAGCTGGTGACCGGCGATTACCACGAGCTGCTGGCCTTGCCGGATGTGGAGGCGGTCTACTGCGCCGTGCCGCACAACCTGCATGCGCGTTTCTACATCGATACCATCAACGCGGGAAAGCATCTGCTGGGGGAAAAGCCGTTCGGGATCGACAAGGCGGCGAACGACGCCATCATGGACTGCATCCGCCAGCACCCCGAGGTGTTTGTACGCTGCAGTTCGGAATTCCCCTTCTGCCCTCCCATGCAGCGCATCGGGCGGATGATCGAGGCGAATGCCTTCGGCACCATCATCGAGGTCAACTCCGGGTTCCTGCATTCCTCCGACCTGAACGCGAAGAAGCCGATCAACTGGAAACGCATGATCGCGTTCAACGGGGAATACGGCTGTCTCGGCGATCTGGGATTGCATCCCTGCCACATGCCGCTGAAGGCGGGCTGGGTTCCCCGGACCGTGCGTGCGATCCTTTCCAACCTAGTGCCCGAGCGTCCGGATAAGGACGGCAAGCTGGTCCCGTGCGAAACCTGGGACAACGGCACGCTGCTCTGCGATGTCAAAGATCCGGTACAGGGAAACATCTTCCCGCTCACCATCAAGACACAGCGTATCGCGCCCGGCGAAACCGATACCTGGTACTTTGAAGTCAAGGGCATGAAAGCCTGCGCCCGCTGGTCGAGCAAGAATCCGCGCCGCCTTGAACTGCTTGAATACAAAGGCGGAGAGCAGGCCTGGCAGCAGATTGACATGGGCTGGGATGTCGCGTTCGAGGGGATCACCGGGGGGATCTTCGAATTCGGGTTCTCCGATTCCATCCAGCAGATGTGGGCGGCGTTCCTGTACGAGTTGACCGAGGGCAAGCCGAAAAGCCGCTTCGCCTCCTGCGTCACGCCCGACGAGGTTGCGCTGACCCATCGCCTGTTCACGGCGGCCCTGCGCAGTCATGCGGCGGGAACCGTCGAAACGGTGTAACCCGGAAAAATCGTGAGCATGCAGAAAACTTATAAAGTCGGCATCATCGGGTTCGGCTTCATTGGCAAGGTTCATGCCTACGGGCACCTGAACCTGCCGTTCTTCTACGATCCGCTGCCGCTGCGGACGCGGATCACCCACATCTGCACCAGTCGCGCGGAGACGGCGGAGGCCGGGCGCGCGCTGGTCCATGCCGATGTCGCCACGACGGATTACCGGGCCATTACGGAGAATCCGGATATCGACATCGTGCACATCTGCACGCCGAACCACCTGCACAAAGAGGCGCTGCTCTCGGCCATGGCGCACCAGAAGCATATCTATTGCGACAAGCCGCTGGTGGCGGATAGCGCGGAAACCGCCGTCGTGAAGCGTGCGCTGGCGGATTACCGGGGCACCGCGCAAATGACGTTCCAGATCCGCTTCTCGCCGGGCGTGATGCGGGCGAAACAGTTGATCGAGGAAGGCCGTCTCGGCAGAATCCTGGAATACCGCGCCGAATTCCTGCACAGCGGCAGCGCGGATCCGGAGGCGCCGCTGAAGTGGAAACTGTCCGCCGAGGCGGGTGGCGGCGTGATTGCCGATCTGGCCTCGCATGTGCTGGACGTGATGCATTACCTGGCCGGGGATTACCGGGCGCTGACCGCCACTACCTCCATCGCCTTTCCCGAGCGGCCTCTGCCCGGCGGTTCCGGACGGAGGGTGCCGGTTGCGGTGGAGGACTGCGTCATGCTGTTGACGCAAATGGCCAATGGGGCGACGGGGTTCATCGAGGGAACGAAAATCGCCACCGGCAGCGAGGATGAGCTGCGGTTTGAAATCCACGGGACCAAGGGGGCGTTGCGGTACAACCAGATGCATCCCCACTTCCTGGAGTTCTACGACGCCACCGCCGCGGCCGAGCCGCTGGGGGGTGTCCGCGGCTGGACGCAGATCGCGGTCGGTCAGCGGTTCCCGCCGCCAGCCAATGGGTTCCCGGCACCGAAGGCTGCCGTCGGATGGATGCGCGGGCACATCGCCTGCCTTGCCAACTTCCTTTACGATCTCGCCGCCGGGAGGCCTGGCAGCCCCGGACTGGCGCAGGGTATCTATGTGCAGGAACTGATGGACGCCTGTCGGCGTTCAGCACGGGAGAGGCAGTGGGTGAATGTATGATTCTCGGGATCGATCTGGGGTCCAGTCTTTTCAAGGCGGTGCTGTTTGACGGCGAGGGCCGTGCCCTTGGCACCGGGGCGGCGCCCGTGGCGTATCTGCCGGACCTGGGCAACCGGGTTGAAATGCCGGTGATGGAAACCGAGGAGGCGTTCCGCCGATGCATTGCCGATGCCCTGGCGGGTGCGGGGGTCGGGGCCGACGGCCTGGCCGGGATCGCCATCGCCAGCCAGGCGCAGACGTTTACTGTCCGCAGCCCGGATGGGGTTGCCCGTTACCCGTTCATGTCCTGGCGTGACTCCCGTTGCAAGGGCGATAACGGGGCGGCGGCGGCTTTGGCCGATTTCGGCCGTCACAGCAGTTGCGCGGAATGTGTGGACTGCCTGACCGTGGCGCAGCTCGAGCACGGTCGGCGGCATGCAACGCTGACCGTCGGCCCGCAGGATCTGGTGCTGTTCCTGCCCTCCTGGTTCATCATGCAGCTCACCGGGTGCGCGGTGACGGATACCAACATCGCCGCCATGAGCGGACTGTACTCGCTTCCGGATGGAACCTGGTGGGCGGACGCCCTTCGTCTTTGCGGGATCACGCCGCGCAACCTGCCGGCGTTGACCGGCATTGGCGCGATCGCCGGCCGGACAACGGCGGCGGCGGATGCCTTCGGGCTGCCGCCGGGTATTCCCGTCATCCTGGCGGGCAACGACCAGACGGCCGGCGCGTATGGCGCGGCGATTGACCGCGAACGGGCGGCGCTGGTCACACTGGGTACGGCGCAGGTTGTCTACGCCTGCCGTCGCGAGCTTCCACCGCCGTCGCCGGGCGTGATCCGGGGGCCTTATCCGGGCGGACTGTTTTACCAACTGGCGTCCGACGCGTATGGCGCCGGGACGATCAACTGGGCCTGCACGGTTCTTCCCGGCTGCAAAACGCCGCAGGAACTCGATCGGGCTGCCGCCGCAGCCCCCGGGGATTGTCATGGCGTGCGGTTCGTCCCGGACGGGCCTGCCGGCACCGGGCGCTGGACGGGGACCGCGAATCCGGGGGCGGCGGTTGAAGACCAGGCGCGTGCGGTTTTTGTCTGCCTGGCGGATCGTTTCGCGTCCCTGCTGGAGCGAATGAGTTTCACCGCCGATGCGAAGATGATGGTGGCGGGCGGCGGCAGCCGTTCGGCCCCCTGGATGGAATGCCTTCAGAAGCGTATTGGCATCCCCTTGTCGCGCTGCGCGGATGCCGATCCCGCCCGCGGCGCTTTCCGCATGGCGCTGGCGGCGA
>CAZGBW010000141.1:0-4407 GCA_964523995.1 uncultured Victivallales bacterium
ATGGCGCTGGTACGGCCGATGTTCGAGGCCAACCTTGCCGGGACGGTATACCTGATGGAGGCGGCAGCCCGGGCGGGCTGCAGGCGGTTTATCCTGACCGGCTCCCTGGAGGAGCCGGAGGACATCCGGACGCCGCCCTCATCGCCTTATGCGGCGGCAAAGACAGCCGCTTCCGCCTACGCCCGGATGTTCCATGCGCTGTACGGGTTTCCTGCCGTCATCGCGCGCGTCTTCATGGTTTACGGGCCGGATCAGAAGGATCAGGCCAAGCTGGTCCCCTATGTCATTAACGCCTTACTGCAAAACCGCTCCCCTGAAATGGGCGGCGGCACGCGTCCCGTGGACTGGATCTACGTGCACGACGTGGTGGACGGCCTCATCCGCATGGCGGCGGCAGAGGGGCTGGGCGGGCAGACCGTGGATCTTGGCACGGGGCAACTGGAGACGGTACGGGGCGTCGTGGAACGGCTTGCGCATCTGATGGGATCAGGGGTCCCTCTTCTATTTGACCCCGCCAGGGACCGGCCGATGGAGCAGGTCCGTTCCGCCGATGTCGCCGCCACGGAAACGCGTTTGCGGTGGCGGCCCTCGACGTCGCTGGATGAGGGGCTTCGCGCCACGATCGCGTGGCACCGGCAACACCCGTTCACGGCGGGGGCGTTGTGACCGGCATGAACTCAGCGGGGATCGAGGGCGACGTCCTTGAGGATCCGCCGGTATCGCCGAAGGGCCTTGGCGGAACCCTGCTTAACGTGCTGTTTGCCAGCGTCGGCTACGTGGTGCTACGGATGCTTATCGCTCCAGTGCGTATCAAGTTGCTGACCTCGCTGCTCAGTAAAGAGGATTACGGGCTGCTCACGCTGATCATGCTGACGGTATCGTTCGTGACGCTGGTCCTCTCGTTCGGCAGTTTTGAATTCATGCTGCGCAAACTCCCGGGGCGGACCCCTGCCTACCAGCTCAGGACGCTGCGCACGATCGTGACGTACTTCGGGCTGATTGCCGCCGCAGCCGCTTTCCTTGGCGTTGTGCTGCTGGCGCTCTGGAAGCCCGTCAAGCTCGACATGACGGTGACCGATACGGTGGCCTGCGGACTGATTCTCCTCCTGACCGTGCACATCACGCAGCTGGGGTATTATCTCCTGGGGCGATCCGCGTATGCTCAATCACGAATGCTGACGCTGTTTCAGGCCGATGTATGGTTCCTGCCGCTGCTGGGCCTGATGTGGGTCATGGAGATCACCGTCAGTTTCATGCTTTGGTTCTGGGTGGCGTGGCTGCTGCTGAGCCTGCTGCTCTCGCAGGTATTTATCCGCTCGCGCGCTCTGCTGCGCCAGCGCCCCTCGCGCGACCTGTTCCGGGAGGTGCTGCGCTTCGGCGTGCCCCTGATGCCCATGATCATGGGGGAATGGATCTTCCAGGTGCAGGATCGCTATGTGCTCCTGACGTTCACCGATCTCGAGGCGGTGGCGAATTACACGCTCTGCTTCAACATCGCCTGGGTCGGCGTCGCCACCGGCACCTCGCTGCTGGACCTTCTGGTCACGGAATTCTACAAGGCCCGCAACCGGGTCCGGTCCAATGCCCTTGGCGATCTGCTGGCGGATGCCTCCCTGCGCAAGGCGTTCACGATGATGCTGCGCTACGGCCTGGCGCTGAGCCTGCCGATCGTCCTGGCCCTCTGGCTTGCCCGCCTGCCGATCCTGATTCTGCTGAGCGACCCCAAGTTCGCGGATGCCGCTGGCATCCTGCGCTGGGTCGCCCCCCTGCCCCTGCTCTATCTCATGGTGATGATCGCGGGCCGCACCCTGATGGCCATTGACCGCGGGGCAGTCGTCGGCATGGCGACATTGGGCGCCGCCGGGCTGCATCTGTGCCTGAACATCATGCTGACGCCTGTTCTCGCGGAACGCGGGGCCGCGCTGGCTGGCTGTATCGCCTACGGAACCCTCGCGGTCTACCTGGGGATGCGCGCGCATCTTCTACGATGGATCGACTGGGCGGAACTGCAGCCGGTCCGGCTGCTTCTGTTCGTGCTCGTCACGGGGGCAGGGTTGTATGGTGCCGTCGTTTTGCTGGAAGGCCGCTCGTTCCTGACCCTGGCGGCGGGTGCCCTGATCAGCCTGGCGGCGATGTTCGGACTGGGCGTGATCCGCCTCTCGGATGTGCATCGGATCATGGCGTCCATGCAGGCGACGCCGGAAGCGGAGAACACGGTACGTACGGAACCGTAGACCCCGGATCCCATGCGGCAAGGGGTGCCTGCGCTAATTCCAGGTCAACGCCTCGCTCAGCAAGCCGGTTTCCCTCAGGTGCGTGAGGACCTTCAGCCGCATATAACGGGATTCCCTGAAATTCGCGTTCAGGAAATTCATCGCCTGCAGGCGATCGCTCAGTTCACGGATAACCTCCCGTAGCCCGGATTGAGGCTGGTGCTCCGGGGCCAGCTTCTTGTACAGATCAAAACAAACCTTGTATGAGCGCTTGTCCGGCGGGGCATCCCTGTTGATGGATATTTCAGTTCCCGGGATGATGTCGGCAACGGCCTGCGCGAGATCCCGGACCTGGAAATTCCATTCGTTGCATCCGGCATTGATCGCCAGGAAATCCCCGCTGACCGCCTGGTCGCGGAGAATGGCCCAGTCAATCGCGCGGGCCATGTCACGGGTGGTGATCAGCGGACGCCAGGGGGTACCGTCGCTGAGGATCGTGATCTTCCGGCTCGCCACAGCGCAGGCGACAAAATCGTTCAGGACCAGATCAAGGCGCAGGCGGGGGCTCATGCCGCAGGCGGTGGCAAAGCGCAGGCAGGTCACCTTGAAGCTGCTGTTCGCCAGTTGTTGAACACCCTGCTCGGTCAGCACTTTTGATTTGGCGTAGGCGGTCAGCGGGTTCAGGCTGTCCTGCTCTGTTCGCGGCCCGCCTTCGGCAAACCCGTACATGCTGCAACTGGAGGCGAACACGAAGGTCTTGACGCCCGCTTCCCTGGCAAGGCGTGCCAGTTCGACACTGGCGCGGTGGTTGATCGCGTACGTCACGTTCTCATAGGCATTGCCCATGGGGTCGTTCGAAATGGCGGCCAGATGGACGATGGCGTCCACGCCCTTGAGGATTTCCAGGGGGAGTTTCCGGACATCCGCGAAGTGCTGCCGGTCCAGGCGGTACTCCGGCAGGACCGGTGCGTCCGTGAGACAGTGCGCAAAATAGGCCAGGTCAACCCCCTCCAGCGTGGCCGCCGGGTAGGTTTTCCGCAATTGTGCCGTAACCGCCGGCCCGACATAGCCCATGTTCCCGGTGATCAATATCTTCATCGCAGCATTCCTTCCACATAGGTTGCGATCGCCGGTGAGGCCGTCAGCCCCGGCGATTCCATTCCCACAAGATTAATAAACCCGGGACGATCCTCCCGGATGACAAAATCCCTGAAGCAATCCCCCGGCCCCTGGAGTTTCGGGCGTATGCCCGACATTTCCGGAGTGACGTCGGTGCTGGTCAGAAAGGGCAGGAACCGGGACGCTCCGGCATGGAAGCCGACCGCCTTGGTCTCGTCGATGCGGAAATCCTCCGTCCGGTCGATGTAAGCCGTGTCCGGCCCGAGTTTCATGTGTCCATCCAGGCCCAGCGTCAAATGGACACCGAGTCCGACGTGGTTCTTTTCCGGTACCGGGTAAATCAGGTGATTGACCAGCCCGCGCCGCGAGTCCGCGATTCCGAAATAGTCGCCCTTGCAATAGTGGAGCTTGTATTCCGCACCGGACATGGCAGCAATGGTATCCGAGCAGAGCCCGGCCGAATTGATGATCCGCTCAGTGGTGAACTCGAACCGCTCGCCTTGCAGGTTCGTGGTTCTCACAAGGTAGCCGCCGGCGGTCGGCTCGATCCCGGTCACCTCGGTCCCGCAGCTGATGAGAGCCCCGTTGGCTTCTGCCCGGTGCGCATAGAAATCCATCAGCGCGTGCACGCTGAGAATGCCGGTCTCGGGCGATAACAGCCCTCCGACGGCCCGGACATTCGGCTCCATGCGCAGGACTTGTTCCTTTGTCAGCATCCGGACGGAGGGGATCCCGTTGCAAAGCGCGGTATGATGGAGGATCTCGAGTTCCTCCATCTCATCGTCGATGACCGCGATGATGATCTTGCCGACCTTCCGGTGCGGGATATCATTACCGGCGCACAGCGCATAGAGCCGCTCCCGCCCCTCGACGCATAACGTTGCCTTCAGGGTTCCCTGCGGGTAGTAGATCCCCGCATGAATCACCTCGCTGTTGCGGGAACTGATCCCCGTCCCGCAGCGCTCGTTCTTCTCCAGCAGGCAGACGTGGCGGCTGGTGGCACTGACGTGCGCGGCAATGGCCAGTCCGATGACCCCGCCGCCGATAATCGTTATTTCCGAATCCATACGACCTT
>CAZGBW010000141.1:4507-5872 GCA_964523995.1 uncultured Victivallales bacterium
CTCCTGCGCCTCGTTGAAGTCGTGGACGGCCGCAAGCTCCCCGCACCAGCGGTTCCCGAAGTAGGTGCTGATATCGTCAAGGTAGACGGCAACGGCCGGGCAGTACAGTTCGGGTTTCCCGGTAAGGATCCTCAGGCAGGAGACGGTTGCGGAATAAAGGTCGACGTCCACGGAGATAAACCCGAGCGGAGCGTCGGGGCTCATGGTCTGCATGAACTGCGGAACGGTATCCCCGATGTCGCCGAAGACCAGCTTGGCCCGGCCCCTGATCTTCTCCTCCAGTCTTGCGCGGTCCGGCATGGCGAAGTCGCCGGGGATCCATAGCTCGGGGTGGTTCTTGTAGCCCTCGAAGGGCGGGAGCCCCTGGCCGGTGTCGAAGCCGACGATCTGGAATTCCACGCCGGTCTCGCGGGTGATCTGCTCGGCGTTGTCGATCATGGCCATAAGCCCGTCCCCGGCGGCAACGCCGAACTCGACGACGGTGGCCTTCTTCTTGCCCTGCCAGCGGCACAGGTCGGCCGCCCGCAACAGGCCGTAGGCGTAATTCGGACGGGGCTGGGCCAGCCCCAGCTGCTCCTTCGCGCGGAACGATCCGAACACGTTGACCACCGCCTCGATCGCCATCATGTGGATCGGTTGATTGATTGCCGACAGCCAGCGGACATAAGACGACATGTCGCCCTCCCAAGGTGTTGCCATTCCTGATGAGAAATCGCTTTCCGGATGGTATTGGTACGCACCCGCCGAGACCGATCTGAAACAGCGCTTACAGGCTGCGGAACCTGCCAAAAACAAGGGGGGGCGTCAAGCCGATTTCGAGACGCCCTGTCGTTTCTGCCAAATCCGTTCGCCGCCGATCCGGCGAACGTACCGCTCGGTTTTGCGGGTGAATGCGTCGCTTCCGCCGGCCAACGTTTCAATCTGGGAGGAATAGACGGCACTCGCCTTGCATCGCGAGTCGAGATCTTCGGGTGCCAGCCGGATCGTGCGGGACCGCCAACGCCATGGGGGCCAGATCAGCCTCTGCACGGCCCCCAACCGCTTTGAATAGGGGAAATCCTCGTAGTACCACAGGGGCTGGCCGAAGACTGCGGCGGCAACCTGCCGCACCAGGCGGTGATCCGCATGCCCGCCCGCGCCCAGGGGGGCGAAGACCTCCCCGGCGGGCGGCAGCTCCAGCAGCGCCCCTGTCCAGTCGCGCGCCGCGGTGTCGGATGGGTGCGCGGTACCGAACAGATGGCGAAGGGTTGGATACAGCGGCTCACCGGTATCCGGGTGCCGCCGGTAAAGGCCGTCGGGAACCGCGACATGCAGCCACTCCGCGCCGAGCCGGGTGCATGCCTGGCGGTCCTCCTCCCGGCGTGC
>CAZGBW010000141.1:5972-7169 GCA_964523995.1 uncultured Victivallales bacterium
ATTGGATTGTTGACGACCGGAATGCAACATGGGAATATCCGGCATGAATCCGAATCCAGATCGCAGGCGTCTGACGACCGGTGGCGGACGCGCGGGCAGGCAGGCGTTGCGCCGCCTGTGGAGGCGTCTGCGCGGCATCAACGAGCGTTGCATCTCGCTGCCGCCGATCGGTGGTGCGGATGCCGCCGCCCCGCGCGGGCGGGTGCTGCTGTCCTATATCCTGGACGGGGTGATGGCCCGCTCGGAGCAGGACCTTCCGCATTCGCATCCGCACTTCTGGGAAACCTGGGCCATGGCACGGGTCTTCCAGGAGGAAGGCTACGCGGTGGATGTCATCCATTGGACCCGTCGCGGTCCGCTACCCCGTGCGGATTACGATATTTATGTGGATGTCCGCCGGAATTTCGACCGTCATGCCGCCATATTGCCTCCGGCCTGCCTGAAGATCGCGCACATGGATACCGCGCATTTCCGGGTCCACAACGGGAATCAGGATGCGCGTCTCCAGGCGCTGCAGCGGCGGCGCGGCATCGTCCTGCCCCCGTTCAAGCGGGTGGAGGAGAACGGGGCGGCGGAGCAGGCCGACCGGATCACCATCCTTGGCAACGCATTCACGGCGGAATCCTTTGCCGATGCGGGAACGCCGGTGCACCGTATCCGGTTGTCCAACGCCTTCGTGTATCCGTTCCCCGAGAACAAGGACTTCGACCGTGTCCGCCATCGTTTCCTCTGGATGGGAAGCGAGGGCTTCGTCCACAAGGGGCTCGACCTGGTGCTGGAAGCCTTCCGGGATCTTCCGCGACATGAACTCGTCGTGTGCGGCCCCCTTGGAAGTGAACCGGACTTCGTGAAGGCGTTCTCCGATCTCTTGTTCAACACGCCGAACATCCATGTCGAGGGCTGGGTGGATGTTGCCAGTCCCCGTTTCCGGGAACTGGCGGATTCCTGTCTCGGGATGGTCTATCCATCCTGTTCCGAAGGCGGTGGCGGCTGTGTCATCACCGCGATGCATGCCGGTCTCATTCCCATCGTGAGCCGCGAAGCCAGTGTTGACCTGGATGCGGACAGCGGCATCCTGCTGCCGGAATCCTCCGTGGAGGCGATTGCCGCCGCTGTGCGCCAGTTATCCGGGGCCCCTGCCGACCGGCTTGCCCTCATGGCGCGTAACGCATGGAGCCGGGTCCGGGAAAACCATAC